>NZ_JAWLDS010000007.1:0-42757 GCF_041686535.1 Aquicoccus sp.
GTGCTCGACAACGAGTCCATGGGCGACCGGCGTCATCTCGACGGGTTCGGTGTGCGCTTCATCGAGGGCGATATCCGCGATACGGACGTGCTCGACCATGCTGTCGCCGGGCAAGAGGTCGTCGTGCATCTGGCCGCCGATACCCGCGTGATGGATTCCATCGAGAACCCCGAGTACAATTTCGACGTCAACGTCAACGGCAGCTTTCGGCTGCTGCAGGCCTGCCGCAACCATGGCGTCGGCCGCGTCGTTGCCGCCTCCACCGGCGGCGCGATCCTGGGCGAGGTGCCCGCCCCCGTGCATGAGGAGATGGTGGCCAAGCCGATGGCGCCCTACGGCGCCTCGAAACTCGCGATGGAGGGATACCTGTCGGCGTTTTCGGGCGCCTATGGCGTGCAGGGCTGCGCGCTGCGGTTTTCCAACATCTATGGCCCCCGTTCCTATCACAAGGGCAGCGTGGTGGCGCATTTCTACAAGCAGATCCTCGCCGGCAAGCCGCTGACCGTCTATGGCGATGGCAGCCAGGCGCGTGATTTCCTGTTCATCGGCGATCTCGTCGAAGGCATCAGGCGCGCGATGGAGATTGACGCCACAGGCGTGTTCCAGCTGGGCAGTGGCCGGCCGACCACGGTGAACGAGCTGCTCGACATCATCCGCGACGTGACCGGCCGTGCCCCCGAGGTGCGCTACGAGGATTTCCGCGCCGGAGAGATTCACACGACCTGGTGCGACATTTCCAAGGCCCGGGACTCGCTCGACTTCGATCCGGATACCCCGCTGGCGGACGGAATGCGACAAACCTGGGCATGGTTCACGGACCGCGCGAGTGGATGATCTCGATCCGTGCAAACGCGCCTTGACATGCCCGAACAGTTCGCGGCACAGGTCAGGAAGGCTCTGGCGCTGCGCTGCGGGCGTGCTTGGATTATGAAAACTAGGAGAATCAAATGAAAGTCATCGTACTTGGGGGGGACGGATTCTGTGGTTGGCCGACCTCGCTGCACCTGTCCCGCCGCGGGCATGACGTGATCATCGTGGACAACCTGTCGCGCCGCGAGATCGATCTGGAACTCGAGGTGGACAGCCTGACACCGATCCGGCCCATCGGCGAGCGTCTGCGCGTCTGGAAAGAACTGACCGGCAAGGAGATTGAGTTTCACAACTTCACGGTCGGTGAGCATTATCACAGGCTTCTCACGCTGATCGAGGACGAGAAACCCGACGCAATCATCCACTTCGCCGAGCAGCGCGCCGCGCCCTACTCGATGAAGTCCGCATCGCACAAGCGCTATACCGTCAACAACAACCTCAACGCCACCAACGACGTGCTCGCCGCGATCGTCGAGTCGGGCCAGGATATCCACCTGATCCACCTCGGCACCATGGGCGTCTACGGCTATGGCACGGCCGGGATGAAGATCCCCGAGGGGTATCTGAAGGTGAAGGTCGACACCGCACACGGCCCCAGCGAACAGGAGATCCTCTATCCCGCCAACCCCGGGTCGATCTATCACATGACCAAGACCCAGGATCAGCTCTTCTTCCACTTCTACAACAAGAACGACCAGATCAAGATCACCGACCTGCACCAGGGGATCGTCTGGGGCACGCAGACCGACGAAACCCGCATGGACGAGCGGCTGATCAACCGTTTCGACTATGACGGCGATTACGGGACGGTGCTGAACCGCTTCGTGATGCAGGCGGCGGTGAACTACCCGATGACCGTTCACGGCACCGGTGGCCAGACACGCGCCTTCATCCATATCCAGGATACCTGCCGCTGTATCGAGCTTGCGCTCGAGAATCCGCCACAGAAAGGCGAGCGCGTGAACATCCTGAACCAGATGACCGAAACCCATCGCGTGCGCGAACTGGCCGACATCATCGCCAAGATGACCGGCGCCGAGATCGCCTATCTCGAAAACCCGCGCAACGAGGCCGACGAGAACGATCTGCATGTTGCGAACGATCGCTTCCTCGGCCTCGGGCTTGAGCCGATCACGCTCAATGACGGCCTGCTCGAAGAGGTCAAGCAGATCGCCGAGAAATACGCGGATCGTTGCGACCGGGACAAGATCCCCTGCGTCTCGCTCTGGAGATAACGCCAGCCGAGGTCATTCGCGATCACGCTCGGAGGGAACATGCAACTGGAAACCAATCAGCGGCTTGAACTCACCGAGCGTGCCGCGGCGCTCACACGAAACTACGAGCGGCTGCGCACCCACGACCTGCTGCGCGGCCTGCTCACCGAGGACTACCCCGGGCGCATCGGTCTCGTCTCCTCCTTCGGGGCCGAGGCGGCCGTGACGCTCCACATGGTCGCCGAGATCGACCCATATACACCGGTCATCTTTCTCGACACCTGGAAGCACTTTCCCGAAACACTGGCTTACCGTGACGATCTGGTCACGCGGCTGGGGCTTTGCAACATGCAGACGGTGACGCCCCGCCCCGTTCACCTTGAGGTCGAAGATCCCGATGGCAATCTCAGTGCACGTGACCCCGACCGCTGCTGCCACTTTCGCAAGACGCGGCCAATGCTTCAGGCGCTGCGCGCCATGGATTGCTGGATCACCGGCCGAAAGCGCCACCAGGCCGACACGCGCAGCGAACTGACCCTGTTCGAAGTCCAGGATCGCTGGATCAAGGTCAATCCGCTTCTGGACTGGAGTCCCGACGACGTGGCCGCATACTACCGGACGCACGATCTGCCCCCGCACCCGCTGACATCCCAGGGATATCCTTCGATCGGATGCGTTCCCTGCACGCGACCCGTCGCGCCCGGAGAGGACGCGCGCGCCGGTCGCTGGTCAGACAGTGAAAAGACCGAATGCGGAATCCATTTCGAGAATGGCAAGATTGTCCGCGGTGGCACCTAGGCGCGGCGGCGCCCACCCCTCATGCCAGTGAAAAGCGCGCATCCGCCGACAGGTGCGGATGTGGCGTGACACGGCGTTTGCCGGTCAGATCGACAAGATGCGCAAACACGTTGCGTGTGGCGGCGCCGAGAAGCGCGGGCGGCGTGTCGGTATAGATCCGCGTGGCCAGCCCATAGGCCGTGTCGGGGCCCTCCGCCAACCGCGAAAGGATCTCGGCCTCGCGCCCCTGCCGATGGGCCACCAACCAGTCGAGCCGCCCCGCCGGGTCGTCGATCGGCGCCCCGTGACCGGCATGGAACACCCGCCAGTCGCGGCGCTGCAACCGTGCGCAGGACGCCATGAAATCGCTCAGATCCCCGTCGGGCGGCGAGACCAGCGAACTGGCCCAGCCCATGACGTGATCCCCGCAGAAAAGTGCATCCCCCCATGCCAGGCTGATGTGGTTGCCGTAATGCCCCGGCGTGTGGACCGCCCGCAGGCTCCAGCCATCGCCCGCAAGGGTCTCGCCATCGCCCAGCACCTGGTCGGGGTGAAACCCGGTATCGACGCCCTCGCCGCCCCCGGCCAGCCCCTCGTCGGCCAGCTTCTGCATCACCGCCGAGCGCCCCGCCTGCCAGTCGCCGAATCCCACGATGGGCGCGCCGGTTTCGCGCGCCAGCGCCCGCGACAGCGGCGAGTGATCGACATGCGAGTGGGTCACGACGATATGGCTGATCTCCTGCCCGGGGCGCAGCGCATCCAGAATGGCGCGCAGATGCGCCGCGCTTTCGGGGCCCGGGTCGATCACGGCCAACTGCCGCTCGCCCAGAAGATAGGTATTGGTCCCGCGATAGGTCATCGGTGACGGGTTCGGCGCCAGGATCCGGGTCAGGCCCGGCTCGATCTCGATCGGCACGCCCGCGGGCGGGTTGAAATCATCGGGGCTTTGCATCGCTCTTCCTTGTGGCTCGTTCCCCGGCTAGGAATAGGCATGTTTTTCGATTGGCTCAAACGGTATATGCCACGCTCGCTTTACGGGCGGGCGGCGCTTATCCTGATCCTGCCGGTCGTGCTGCTGCAACTGGTGGTCTCGGTGGTCTTCGTTCAGCGCCACTTCGAAGGCGTCACGCGCCAGATGAGCCAAAGCACCAGCCGCGAGCTGGCCCTGGTGATCGCCTCGGTCGAAAGCGGTGACGAAAGGGCCACGCACCAGGCCGACCGGTTACAGATCGAGGTGCGGCGGCTGGCGAACGGCGATTTGCCCGGACGCGACTCAAGGCGCTGGTATGATTTCTCGGGGCTGATCATTCGCGAGGAAATGCGCACGCTGCTGCCCGGTTTCGCAGGAATCGACCTGCCCGATGACCAGCGGGTGCAGGTCTATGTTCAAAGCGAGGCGGGCCCCCTCGAACTCGGCTTCGACCGGAACAGGGTCTCGGCGAGCAATCCGCATCAGCTTTTTGCCAACATGCTCTTCTTTGGCATCCTGCTGACGGTGATCGCCTTCATCTATCTGCGCAACCAGTTGCGCCCGATCAAGCGGCTCGCCCGCGCAGCCGAGGCTTTCGGACGCGGGCGGCACGTGCCTTACCGGCCCACCGGCGCGGTCGAGGTGCGCGCAGCGGGTCATGCCTTTCTCGACATGCGCGCGCGGATCGAGCGGCAGATCGAACAGCGCACGCTGATGCTCTCGGGGGTCAGCCACGACCTGCGCACCCCGCTGACCCGTCTCCGGCTTGGCCTCGCGCTGCTCGACGAGGACGAGCGCGCACCGCTCGAACAGGATGTCGACGAGATGCAGCGCCTGCTCGACGCGTTCCTGGCCTTCGTGCGCGATGCCTCCGAGGGTGAGACCGAACTGGTCGATCCGGTCGATCTGGTGCGCCGGATCGTCGAGGACAGCCAGCGCGCCGGTCATCCTGTCACCCTCGTCCAGGCTACGGGCGAAGGGCCGGTCCCCCTGCGCTCACTGGCCATCCGTCGCGCGGTCGAGAACCTGATCACCAACGCCGTGCGCTATGGCAACTGCGCCGAGGTCTCGGTCGAACTGACCGACAAGTCGCTGCGCATCCGGGTCGAGGATGACGGCCCCGGCATCCCCCCCGAAAGCCGCGAAGAGGCGATGCGCCCCTTCACCCGGCTCGACACCGCGCGTAACCAGAACCGCGGCTCGGGCGTCGGGCTGGGCCTGTCGATTGCCACCGACGTGGCCCGCGCCCATGGCGGTGTGCTCCGGCTCGGCACGAGCGACACACTGGGCGGGCTCAGGGCCGATATCGTGATCGCGCGTTAAAATATTCCTGGCGGGCGCCCCCCTCAGGCGAAACTGCGCACCGTCTTGAGCGCGCCCTCCAGCGCCTCGCCCTTCTCGTCCTGCAACGCCGCCTCGCGCAGCCGCGCGACCCACTGGGCGGCATCCTCGCGCCCGCGCAAAAGTCCGGCCCCCTCCATCACCCGGTCGAACTTAGACAGGCCCCGTGCATGGGTGTCGGAATAGCCCTTGATCAGCCGCCGACAGCGCATCATCTCGACGGCCAGTGCGTAATCCTGTGACACGGCCTCCCTGACCACTACCAGCCAACGGTCAAGATGCGCCTCTTCGTGGCGGTGGCGCAGGGTGCGGCGGCGATACCCGCGCAGGCCGCCCAGCGCATAGAGCATCAGGAACGATCCCAACCGATGGGTGCGCACCCGCCGCCCACGGTTGAACCAGCGGTCGAGCCGCGCCATCCATTTCGGGCTCGCCTCGATACGTGCACCGATGCGCGCGGGCAACAGCCCGGCGATCTCCTCGGCGCGCGGATGCATGAACTCGGTCAGCGCCACGGGCCGGTCGCCGGCACCCATTTCCTCGCGGATACGCGCGAATCGCGCCGCCCGGGTCTTGAGATCGGCCACCCGGATCACGTCGTCATAGGCCATGGCATTGGCGATATGTTTCGCGGCCTCAAGGCTCAGCTCATGACCCTGCGCCGCATCGTCCAGTGCCGCGATCTCTTCGAGCCGATCCATGTATTCGCGGCCATAGTCCACGTCCTGGAACGCCACCACCTTGCGCAATCCGTGCAGGGCCATCTCCTGCGCCGGTCCCGGCAGGGCACGCGCACGGGTCGCCAGCGCCTCCCATTTCTCAAGCAATGGTTTCGGCCCCTGCGCCGCCGCCTGCATGGCAGGGGCCGGGCTCTCGCCGGCATCCTCCGGCTCTGCCACATCGTTGCGCGCCCGCTCGAAAGCCGCGCCAAAGGCCTGCAAGGACGCCTCGACGCCCTTGCCCGACGCGCGGATCGCATCCTCGAAGGCCGCGCGTGGAAAGGGCAGAGCCCCCGACCCCGCCAGCGCGCCAAGCAGCGAGGACGAGATCACCGAGCCATTCTCGGCCGCCATGCGATCCATGTCGAACGAGATGAGCTTGTCCGCGGCCAGTTCCGCCGCCGCGCGCACCTCCTCGGACGAGGCGATGCCGTCACCCGGCGCCATCTTTTCCGAAACCGCCAGCGCACGGTGGGTCGAAGCGATGAGCGTGGTGCGATCCGGGGTGACGAAACCGCGCATGATCGCACGTCCCGCCTCCATCATCTCGGCGGCGATCAGGATATCGACGTCACCCGCCGCCGGGGCGAGCGAAAACACCGGCGCGCGGTCGCCCAGCGGGGCCATCTCGATGTAGTAGATCGTGGCCCCCGTCCGCTGGGCAACACCCGCGACCGACGTGGCCTGACAGGCATAGCCTTGCGCGCGCGCTACCGCCTCGATCCAGCTGGTGAGCACTCCACCGCCCTGCCCGCCCACGGCCATGACGGCCAGCTTGATGATGGTGCCGAGTTTCGCGTCGGGTCGGCGCGGGGCCAGGGCCTGCTGAACGGTCATCGTGCACCCTCCGCGAATTCAAGCCGCCGCGCGGAGCGGCGCGCCTGCAACCAGCCGATGATGCGGGTCGACAGGGCCTGCCACCACCGCTCGATTCCCTTGGGGTTGTGCACCACATCGGCGCGGTAGAAGCTGGGGCAAAGCACGGCGGCATCCGCCACCTCGCCGCAATTGCCGCAACCGACGCAGGATTGGTCGATATGGGCGATGGGATCGTCGCGCAGCGGGTCGTCGAGCCGTTTGAGAGACAGCGACGGACAACCCGAAAGCCGGATGCAGGCATGATCGCCGGTGCAAATATCCGCGTCCACGCCAAAGCGCGGCACCTCGACGCGCGCACCCTCCCTGATCGCGGTGTTGCGCAGCGGCTTCTCGCGCCGCTGGCGATTGAGCATGCATTCCGATGAGGCCACGATCACCTTTGGCCCCGTCACGTCGGTGGTCAGCGCCTCGCGGATCGTGTCACGCATCCTGCCCACGTCATAGGTATGGTCGATCTGGCGCACCCATTTCACGCCCACGCCCCTGAGCGCTTCGGCAATCGGCTGCTGGGTGGTCTTGGTCGGGTTCTCGGCGCGGCTCGACAACACGTCCTGCCCGCCCGTGGCCGCCGAGTAATAGTTATCCACGATCACCGCCACGCTGTCGGACTGGTTGAACACCATGTTCCCGATCGAGGACGACAGCCCGTTGTGCCAGAACCCCCCATCCCCCAGGAACGAGATCGCCCGCCGCTCGCCGCCGCCGTCGAACGCCGCGTTCGAGGCCGGGCCAAGCCCATACCCCATGGTCGAGCCGCCAATCTCGAAAGGAGGCAGGCTGGCAAAGAGGTGACAACCGATATCGCCGGTGATCTGGTGCTTGCCCATTTCCTCCTCGACCAGTTTCATCGCGGCAAAGATCGGCCGCTCCGGGCAGCCGGTGCAAAACCCCGGCGGCCGGGTCGGCACGGTTTGCGACAGGTCGGGAATTTCCGGCGCCGGATCGTTGGGCGCGCGCACCTGCCCCGGAAGCAACCCAGGCGCATGTTCCTTCAAAAAGGCGGTGATCCCGTCCAGCATCACCTGCCCGGTATATTCGCCGGCCATGGGCAGCATGTCCTTGCCATGCAGTCGCACCTTTAGGCCCGCGCGCAACAGCACCGTGGACAGGCCCTGTTCGATGAACTCGGGCTGCCCCTCTTCCACCACCAGCAGCCCATCCTTGCCACGCGCAAAGGCTTCGAACTCGTCGCGCACGATCGGATAGGTCACGTTGAGACAATAGATCGGCACCGCGCTGTCGCCATGAATGTCGGCCAGGCCCAGCCGCTGCAAGGCGCGGATCACGCCGTTATACATCCCGCCCTGGCAGACAATGCCGATGCGTGCCTCACCGGGGCCGAAAACCTCGTTCAACCCCTTGTCGCGGATGAATTTCTCTGCCGCCGGCCAGCGGTTGTCGATCTTGTCCTGCTCGTGCCGATAGGACATCGGCGGCAGCACCACCCGGTTGAAATCACGCTGCGGGTCGGACAACGCCTCGCGCACCGTCAATGGCGGGCGGCGGTTGTCGCGGCAGTCGAAACTACCCGTCACATGGCACGACCGGATGCGCACCATCAGCATCACCGGCGTGTTGCTCGCCTCGGACAGCTCGAACCCGTCGCCCACCGCCTTGACGATCGAAGGCAGGTTGGGCCGCGGGTCGAGCAGCCAGAATTGTGATTTCATGGCAAAGGCGTGGCTGCGCTCCTGCATGATCGACGATCCCTCGCCGTAATCCTCGCCCACGATGACCAGCGCCCCGCCATTGACGCCAGACGAGGCGAGGTTCGCGAGCGCATCCGAGGCCACGTTGACACCCACTGACCCCTTGAACGTCACCGCCCCCCGGATCGGGTAATGCACCGAGGCCGCCAGCATCGCCGCCGCCGCGGCCTCCGAGGCATTGGCCTCGAACCGTACGCCCAGTTCGCCCATCAGGTCCTCGGCATCGGCCAGCACGTCCATCAGGTGGCTGATCGGCGCGCCCTGGTAGCCGCCGACATAACCTACACCGTTTTCCAGCAGCGCCTTGGTGATCGCAAGGATCCCCTCGCCGGTGAAGGTCTCGCCCGCGCCCATGCGCAGGTGCTCGACTTCGCGTTTGAACGATCTCTCGGCCATGTGCCCCCTTCAGAATGCGTTGTGGCGCACGTTGCGCAGGATCTTTTGCAGCGTCGCGACAAAGGCCCGCTGCTCGGCCTCCGGAATGTCGCGGAACATCTGGTCATGCGCAGATGCCATCGCGGGCCAATGCCGCTCGAACGTGGCGCGGCCCGCATCGGTGATGAACACCCGCGTGGCACGGCTGTCGTCCCGGTCGGGCGCGCGCCGGATCAACCCGTCGGCCGCCATCCCGTCCAGCGCCCGGCTCAGCGTGGATTGCTCGACCACCGCGTAAACCGCCAGTTCCCGGATCAGGATGCCGTCGATCACCGCCAGGACCGCCAGCGCGCGCATCTTGGGCGTGCTCATGCCCTGATGCGCCATGTCCGCGCGCAGCGTGGCGTTGTAGCGCCCCATGATGCGGTTCATCAGGTAGGGCGCGAAATTGTCCAAACCGATCTCGCCAAGTCGGCGCGTTGCCTCGGCCTCGTCCTTCATCCGCCTGCCCTCCCCGGTGAACGCGCGCCTGTCCGGCGCGGTTCGACGTTAGGTGATTTTATATGCGTTTGCAATTACCTTGACGTCACCGCCCGCCCAACTGGTTCGTCCATGAAGGCTCGTTTTCAGGATTCTTCGAAACATCTCCTTATTTAATGCGTTTGCATATACCGATCCACAACCCGCCACAGGCTTTGACAAGACCCGCGCGCCCGCGCTAATGAACAGCTGTTCAATTCATTCAAACCGGAGGGATCGCCCATGCGCATCCAGGATACCGCTGCCATCATCACCGGGGGCGCCTCGGGCCTTGGCGAAGCCACGGCCCGCCAATTCGTGGCAGGAGGCGCACAGGTCACGCTGCTCGACCGCGACAGCGCACGCGGCGAGACCGTCGCCAAGGAGATCGGCGCCACGTTCGCCGAAACCGACGTCACGTCCGAAGACAGCGTCGCCGCAGCCATTGCCAAGGCGAAATCCGACATGGGCCGGATCACCTGCGCCGTGAACTGCGCCGGGATCGGCACCGCCGAAAAGACCCTGGGCAAGGAGGGGCCGCACAGCCTCGACCATTACAAGCGCATCATCGACATCAACCTGGTCGGCAGCTTCAACGTCGCCCGCCTCGCCGCCGCCGAAATGGCCACCAACGACCCCGACGATGACGGTGCGCGCGGCGTGATCGTCAACACCGCCTCGGTCGCCGCCTTCGACGGGCAAAAGGGCCAGGTCGGCTATGCCTCGTCAAAGGGCGGCATCGTCGGCATGACCTTGCCGATGGCGCGTGACCTTGCGCGCAGCGGCATCCGCGTGATGACCATCGCGCCGGGCATCTTCGCCACGCCGATGCTCATGGGCCTGCCGCAAGAAGTGCAGGACAGCCTCGCCGCCGATGTCACCTGCCCGCAGCGGTTGGGCGATCCGTCGGAATACGCGCGCCTCGCGCAGTTCATCGTCGAATGCGGCTATCTCAACGGCACCGTGATCCGCATCGACGGCGCGCTTCGGATGCAATAGGCTCGGGCCGCGGCGGGCCGCGCGCCCCTCGCGGTCATCCCACGCCTTCGGTCTCGATCTTGAGGTCGTGCCCGCAATGCTTGCAGTGGATCGCGTCCGGATCATGCTTGAGCAATCCGCATTCCGGGCATTTGTGCCGCACCTTCGCAGGCATGAAGATCGCCCGCGCCAGTCGCAGGAAAAGCCCCACGCCGATCACCATGATCCCCACAGCCAGAACCCGCCCGGTGCCCGTTGTCATGATGATATCGCCATAGCCCGTCGTGGTGAGCGAAGTCACCGTGAAATAGAGCGCATCGACATAGGTCTCCAGTCCCGGCTCCTGCCCGCCGCGCAACACCAGCACGAGCGCGGTCATCGCGAAGATGAACACCAGAAGATTGACCGAGGCGAGAATCGCATCCTCGTGCAGGCGAAAGAACCGCACGTCCCGCCTCAGGTCGCGCAAGAGGTGATAGGAATGCACCAGCCGCAGCGCCCGTATCACCCGCAGCGCCGCCCATCCCTGCCCCAGGAACGGCGCCGAGGCGAGCACGACAAGCACCAACAGGTCGACGATCACGTAGATCTGCCGCATGTGGCGCAGCCCGTTCTCCGCGATCCAAAGTCGCCCCAGGAAGTCGGCAAGGATCAGCGTGCCGACCACCGCGTCCGCCGCGATCAGCCAGGGGCTGATCGGTATCGCCGCCGTCGCGAGGAAAAACACGATGGTCACCGCGTCGAAGATCAGCAGACCATAGCGAAACCGCGTCGCGCGCTTGCTGCGCCCCTCGTAGAGTAGGCGAAGGCGGTCCCGGACTGTGCGATCTGACTGGCTCATGCGAAACAACTTACCCAAGCCTGCGCGCGACCTACAGAAAAATCAGCTTTCGGCTTTCTCGGCCAGCGTCAGCCATTCTTCCTCGGCCGCGGCCAGTTTTTCCTGCCGCTCGACCAGCGCCTCGGTGGCCTTGCGGAACTTGACCGGCTCGGCGGTGTAAAGGTCGGGCTGCGCCAGAAGCTCCTCGAGCTTGGCAATCTCCGCCTCCAGCCGTTCGATCACGCCGGGCAACGCCTCGAGGCGGTGCTTCTCGGTGAAACTCAGCTTCGGCCTGGCGCTGACTTGCTGCGTGATCTTTTGGCCGGAAGATTTTGCTTTCTCTGACTTTTCCTGCCGCTCCGACGCCTCCGTGCGGGATTTCTGCCGCTGGTAGTCGCTCCAGCCTCCGGCATAGACGGTGGCGCGCCCATCGCCTTCCATCGCCACGGTTACGCTCGCCACCCGGTCGAGGAAATCGCGGTCGTGGCTGACCAGCAGGACGGTGCCCGCGTAGTCATCCAGCAGTTCCTGCAACAGGTCGAGCGTCTCCACGTCGAGGTCGTTGGTCGGCTCGTCCAGCACGAGCAGGTTGCTCTCTCGCGCCATCAGCCGGGCCAGCAACAGGCGCGCTTTTTCCCCGCCTGACAGGGACTTGACCGGCGCCCTGACCTGTCGCTCGTCGAACAGGAAATCCTTGAGATAGCCCACCACGTGACGCGGCGCGCCGCGCACCATCACCTGGTCGGACTGTCCCGAAACCCGCATTTCCTTGTCCTCGGTCAGGCTGTCCCAGAGGGTCGCCTCGGGGTCGAGCTGCGCGCGCGCCTGGTCGAACACCGCCGGAACAAGGTTGGTGCCATGGCGCACGCTGCCGCTGTCGGGCTCGATCTCGCCCATCAGCAGCTTGAGCAAGGTGGTCTTGCCCACACCGTTGGGCCCGACAAAGGCCACACGGTCGCCCCGCATCACCGTCAGGTCAAAGGGTCTCAGGATGAGCTTGTCATCGTAAGACTTTGAAATTCCTTTTGCTTCGATCACCTTGCGGCCCGATTTCGGCCCCGAGTCGAGCGCCATCGCCGCGGCGCCCTGCCGCGCGATCTGGGCGGCGCGCTCGGCCCGCAGATCGGCCAGCGCCCGCACCCGGCCCATGTTGCGCTTGCGCCGCGCGCTGATCCCCTCGACCGCCCATCGCGCCTCGGCCTTGATCTTGCGGTCGAGTTTGTGGCGGGACTGGTCCTCTTCGTCCCAGATCTTGTCGCGCCAGGCTTCGAAATGCGCGAAACCCTTTTCCTGGCGACGGGTCATTCCCCTGTCTATCCAGAGGGTTGCGCGCGTCAGCTCACGCAGGAACGCGCGGTCGTGCGAGATCAGGACAAAAGCCTTGCGCGTCGATTTCAGCTCCTGTTCCAGCCACAGCACCGCCTCGATATCGAGATGGTTGGTCGGCTCGTCCAGCAGCATCAGTTCGGGGCTTTCGGCCATCAGCTTGGCCAGTGCCGCGCGCCGCCGCTCCCCGCCCGAGGCGGTGTCGACGGCGCGGTCGGGATCGAATTTCAAGCCCTCCCCGGCGCGCTCAACCTTGTAAAACTCGCCCGGCTCCAACTCGCTCGATGCATAGTCGCCCAGCGTGGCAAAACCCTTCATCTCGGGCTCCTGCTCCATGTAGCCCACGCTCACGCCGGGGCCGGCAACCCGGCTGCCACGGTCGGGTTCGATCAGCCCCGCCATCACCTTCATCAGGGTCGACTTGCCCGACCCGTTGCGCCCCACCAGTGCCACCCGGTCGCCGGGCTGGATCACCAGCGACAGGTCGTCGAACAGCGGCTCACCGCCGAAGGTGAGGGAAATGTCGGTCAGTTGAAGCAAGGGAGCACGCGCCATGCCGCTGCGCTACCCCGCGCACGGGCCAAGGTCAAGCTAGCCCGCGACCGCCCGCAACGCCCGCTTGCGCGCATCCGGGATCTGCCCGATCTCGACCCCGGTGAAAACATGCAGCGTGCCCATCTCCGGGTCGACCACCGCGTGATCGCTGACCCAGCCCCCCATCATCAGGTAAGTGCGCAGCAAGGGTGGCATCGCGGCCATTGCGCGCCGCGCGTCGGGCTTGCGCCTGAGCCGGGACGCAAAGCGGAACACCTGCGGCGCCTTGACCCGCGGCAGCCAGCGTTTGGGGCCGAGATGCCGCGCCTTGAGCCAGGCGAAAACGTCCGAATACCGCGCCGCGTCCGTGCCCGCGAAGGACGAGCAGCCAAACAGCATTTCGATATCGTTTTCATCGACATAGCCGGTCATCGCGCCCCAGGCCACGCGCAGGATATCGGGGTCACGCCGCCCCGGCGCGATGCAGAACCGGCCCAGTTCGACCATCTTGCCCCCGAACCGCTCGAGCGCGGAAAGCTCGTAATACTGCGCCGAATAGCTGCGCGAGATCTCACAACCTCCGGTCAGCGGCAGGAACCGGAAACAGGCGACCAGCTCACCGCTGGCCCGTTCCTCGATCAGAACGTGATCGCAGATCCCGTCGAACCGGTCCGCGTCGCGGCCCTCTGTCCCGAAGAAACACAGATGGCGCAGGTGCTGCGCCGCCACGACATCCGCCTCCGTCTGCGCCATTCGCGCGCCATAGCGCCCCTTTGTCAGTTCCAGCGTCATGGGCCACCCCCGGCTCTGTGCATATGATCATGCGTCAAGCCAAGGTTACGGGCAAGATATGACGTTCTCGCGACCAACCGGCACGGCCGCGCGCATCGCAGGGTTTTCGCGCCCGTCAGCCGCGCGTTTCCAGCATGTCCCCGGCGTTGAAGCGCCCAAGGTTGCCCATCAGCTGCTGAAAGAAGCTCTTGTCCTCGACAGAACTGTCGGTGACCCGCCGCGACAACACGACAGGGCGCCCCTCCTCGAGGCCGAAACGTTCGATGTTCTGCACAACGTCCGAGTCGTCAAAGCTGATCGCCACGACCTCGCGATCGGTCACCCTGGGTTCCAACATGCCCAAATGGCGCACCTGGCTGCGCACGTAGTAGATGTCGCCGCCTTCCATGACCGCCCCCGCCGAGGGTGTGCCCAGCACGTCCTCGACCGTGGCGCGGCTGTCGATGCCGACGGTGATTTCCTGCAATTCGTCATCGCTCGGCACATAGCCATGGTTGCGCATGATCGGCGAGCAGCCCGCCACCGCGACCAGCGCCACAGAAACGATGATCGCCCGTGCGGTTGCTCTCATATCCATGCTGCTGCCCTCTTGCCACGGCGGATCGCGCCTTTTATCCCGCTTACAACACGCACCCCACTGGTTCAAGAATGTAAGCTCATGCCCCGTTACGGAAATGCCGCCCGCTTTCGCCTGGCGGATCTGTCGCACAAGACGCCCACCGGGTTCGACCTGCGCCCCGACGCCGAGACGCTCAAGGCGATGGCGCGCGATCTCGGGCTCGATGCCCTGCGCAAGCTGTCCTTCACCGGCAGCATCCGCGCCGAGGGCGCCCAGGACTGGCGCCTCGATGCGCGGCTGGGCGCGACGGTGGTGCAGCCCTGCGTCGTGACCCTCGCCCCCGTGACCACGCGAATCGAAGAGGACGTGACCCGCCGCTACCTCGCCCACATGCCCGAGGACGAGGTGACCGACGACGAGGTCGAGATGCCCCAGGACGATAGCATCGAGCCCCTCGGCGAGGTGATCGACGTGGGCGCCGCCATGGTCGAGGCGCTGGTACTCGCGTTGCCGCTCTATCCACGGGCCGACGACGCGACACTGGAGCAGGCGCAGTTCAGCGAGCCGGGCAAGGAGCCGATGCGCGACGAGGATGCCCGCCCCTTCGCGGCACTCAAGGCCCTGCGCGACAAGCTCGAGCGCGACGATTGAGCCGGGCGCCGGAATCCGCTTGCACTCGCGGCCGAACCGGCTATTTTCCCCGCTCTTGCGAATTTAGGGTTGGACAGTCCGGCGCGTTCGGACTAAGAGCCACCAGAACCCGCGAACGGGTGAAATCCGCTCTACTGGAAACATCCGGGCCCCGCGCCCGCACTTTGGAATTGAGGTTGTGACATGGCCGTCCAACAGAACAAGGTCTCGAAATCGCGCCGCAACAATCGTCGGGCGCATGACTCGCTGGTTGCCGCGAACCCCAACGAATGCTCGAACTGTGGCGAGTTGAAGCGCCCGCATCATGTATGCCCCGCCTGCGGGCATTACGACGATCGTGAGATTGTCGCCATGGCAGACGAGATCGACCTCGACGAAGACGCGGCCTGAGGCCGGCGTCGCCGCCGAACACCCGTGGCATGAACGCATCGCACGACACCTC
The DNA here is from genome assembly GCF_041686535.1 of Aquicoccus sp. NCBI lineage: Bacteria > Pseudomonadati > Pseudomonadota > Alphaproteobacteria > Rhodobacterales > Paracoccaceae > Aquicoccus > Aquicoccus sp. Next base: position 15,476 of record NZ_JAWLDS010000007.1, read on the forward strand.
CGCCCCGGACGAATCCGGCAAGGGGACGGTCACGGGAACCGGACGTATCAGCATATCCGTCGACACCATGGGTGGCGACGCGGGACCGGCGACCGTGTTGGCCGGGCTGGCACGTTATGCCAGAAAGCACACCGACGTCGATTTCATCCTGCATGGCCCGCGCGAGACGCTCGACCCGCTGATCGCGCGCCGCAAGCAGCTGGCCGGCCGTTGCGACATCCGCGACGTTCCGGACGTGGTGTCGATGGAGGACAAACCCAGCCAGGTCATACGCCAGAGCCGCAACACCTCCATGTTCTCGGCGCTCGAGTCGGTGCGCTCGGGCGAGGCACATGCCTGCGTCTCCTGCGGCAATACCGGGGCGCTGATGCTGCTGTCGGTGGTGCGTCTGCGCAAGCTTCCCGGCGTCTACCGCCCGGCCATCGCCGTGCTCTGGCCCTCGCGCAATCCCCAGGGCTTCAACGTCATGCTCGACGGTGGCGCCGACGTGAAGGCCGACGAGCGCGACCTTCTGCAATATGCGCTGATGGGGGCCTCCTACGCGCGCAACGGGCTGGGCCTGGCGCGTCCGCGGGTCGGGCTGCTCAATGTCGGCACCGAGGAATTCAAGGGCCGCGCCGAGATGCAGGCGGCCAATGAACTGATCGCCGAGAACGCGCCCGCGGCCCATTTCGACTATGTCGGCTTCGTCGAGGGCTCCGACTTGCCCGGCGAACGCTGTGACGTGATCGTGACCGACGGGTTCACCGGCAACGTGGCGCTCAAGACCGGCGAAGGCGTGGCCAAGCTCTTCGGGGATTTCCTGCGCGAAGCGTTCCGCTATTCTCCGCTCTCGCGTCTGGCCTCGGTTCTGGCCTATACCTCCATGCAGCGACTGAAAAAACGAATCGATCCGCGCCGGGTCAATGGCGGCGTGTTTCTCGGGCTCAACGGCACGGTGGTGAAATCCCACGGCGGGGCCGACGCCACCGGCGTCGCGGCGGCGGTCAAGCTCGCCGTGCAACTCGCGGAGTCGAATTTCGCAGACAAGCTCGCCGCGCGTATCGCCGCCGCCACGATGCTCGCCACCGAGGGCGGGCAGGATGAAAAGGACGGAGACCGGAAATGACCATCAGGGCGGTCGTGACAGGCGTGGGCCACTACCTTCCCGAACGGATCGTGCCCAATGCCGAGTTCGAAAAGACGCTGGACACATCCGACGAGTGGATTCGCACCCGCTCGGGGATCGAGCGGCGCCATTTTGCCGCCGAGGGCGAAACCACCGCCGACATGGCGGTGACGGCCGCGCGGCGCGCGCTGGAGAATGCGGGGCTTGCCGCCGATGACATCGACGCGGTGATCGTGGCCACCTCGACCCCCGATCTCACCTTCCCGTCCGTCGCCACCATGGTCCAGAACGGGCTCGGCATGACCCGTGGCTTCGGCTTCGACGTTCAGGCGGTCTGCGCAGGCTTCGTCTATGCGCTGACCAATGCCAACGCGCTCATGCTCGCGGGGCAGGTGCGGCGCGTGCTGGTGATCGGCGCCGAAACCTTCAGCCGCATCATGGACTGGACCGACCGTTCGACCTGCGTGCTCTTCGGCGATGGCGCCGGCGCGATCGTGCTCGAAGCGCAGGAGGGCACCGGAACGTCCGACGATCGCGGCATCCTCTCGGCCGATCTCAACTCCGACGGGCGCTTTCGCGACATGCTCTATGTCGATGGCGGCGTTTCCTCGACCGGCCATGCGGGCAAGCTCCGGATGCAGGGCAACCCCCTCTTCCGCCAGGCCGTGGACAAGCTCACCTCGACCGCCGACGCGGCCCTGGCCAAGGCGGGGCTTACCGGCGACGCGGTCGACTGGATCGTACCGCACCAGGCCAATATCCGCATCATCCGCGGAACCGCGAAGAAGATGGGCGTGCCGATGGAGCGGGTGATCGTCACCGTTCAGGATCACGGCAACACCTCTGCCGCCTCGATCCCGCTGGCGCTGGCCGTCGGGGTCGAACGCGGCCAGATCAAGCGCGGCGACCTTCTCGTGACCGAGGCGATCGGCGGCGGCCTGGCATGGGGCGCGGTCGTCCTGCGCTGGTAGTCGCGCACCCGAGGCACGCAGAGATAGCGCATCACAGGGCCGCGGTCGGGGGCCCACAACATCAGCCCAGGGCGGTTTATCCCGCAACACCATCCCCCGGCCGGAGCGGCGCGCATACCATCGAAAGCACCCGGCCGGGGGGCGGGCATGTGCTGCCCGGGCGGCTGCGCCGCTGTTCCGGGCGGGCACGATGCGGCAGCGCGGCGAAGCTCCACATAAAACCCCGTGGGCAAGCCCTTGATATTGACTCGGAAATTGCATTGCCCCAAGGTTGTCGGAAAACAACCCGGGGGAACAAATGAGTGAAAAGACATTGACGCGCATGGACCTGAGCGAGGCAGTGTTTCGCGAAGTGGGCCTCTCGCGCAACGACAGCGCTCAACTCGTGGAAAGCGTTCTGCAACATATGTCCGATGCCCTGGTGCGCGGCGAACAGGTGAAAATCTCCTCCTTCGGCACCTTCTCGGTGCGTGAAAAGGCCGCCCGCGTTGGCCGCAACCCCAAGACCGGAGAAGAGGTGCCAATCAATCCGCGCCGGGTGCTCACCTTCCGTCCCTCGCACCTGATGAAGGACCGCGTGACGGAAGGGAACAAACGCTAGAAGGGACCGCACATGGGCAAATCCGCCGACGCTTTCCGAACCATCAGCGAAGTCGCGGACTGGCTCGAAACCCCGGCCCATGTGCTGCGTTTCTGGGAAAGCAAGTTTCCCCAGATCAAACCGGTGAAACGCGCTGGCGGGCGCCGTTATTACCGCCCCGCCGACATGGCGCTGATCGGTGGTATCAAGAAACTGCTCCATGATGACGGGATGACCATCAAGGGCGTGCAGAAAATCCTGCGCGATCAAGGGGTCAAACATGTCGCGGCGCTCTCGCCCCCGATCGACGGCGAAACGCCCCAGGGCGACGGCGACACGATCGAGGCCACCGCCACGCCCGGCGTCACCGCCCCCGAGGAAAGCGCCACCGTTCTGCCCTTCCAGCCCGTGAACAGGCCCGCCGACGAGTCGCAGGAACCCGCCCCCGAACGGCTGGACGACGCGGCTGACGCGGACCAACAAGGGCAGCGCGCCGCAACGCCGCCAGCCCCCGACGCCAGCCCGCCCCTGCCCGATGACGCCACCGAAGCCGGCACTGCGGAGTCCGATCTCGACGCCGGCACTGCGGCCGAGGATGTGGACGCGACCGAACGGCCGGCCGCAGCGGCGCCCGAACCACGCGACCCGACGGACGCGCCCGAGGTCGCTGACGAGGCGCCTGCGGCCCCCGCACCCGAGGACACGGGAAAACCCGCCACCGTGCCCGCCTTTCTCCGTCGCGGCGCACCTTCCCCGGATGCAGCCCCCCCGCTCACCGCGCCCCAGCATGATCCGCGACCCGAGGCCGGGATCGAATCCCGGCCCGACTCGCCCCCCGGCGCCGCCGATACCCCGCCCGAGCCCGAACCGCTCCGCACGGCGCAGATCGACGTGCCGCCCGATCCTGACGATGACAGCATCACCGCCCCGCCCGGCCTTCTGGCCACCATCGCGGCGCGCAAAGGCAGACCGCTCGCCCCCGAGGCCCGCTCGGAACTGCGCGCCCTGCGTGACCGGCTCGCGGCGGTTCACGCCCGCCAGACCGACACGCCCCGGACCGCCGCAACCGACTGAACCTTCCCTGCTGCGGTTTCGGCAAATTCCCCCTTGCCCCTGCCCGCAAAACCGTTATCTAGGCGCAACGTCGGGCTATAGCGCAGTCTGGTAGCGCGTCCGTCTGGGGGACGGGAGGTCGTAGGTTCGAATCCTGCTAGCCCGACCATCAACTCCGCCCCCACACCGGAAATTTCCCTTTTCCCGCCGCGCAAGCGCATGTATCCCCATGCGAAACCCTGCGGGAGTGACCAACATGACAGGCGTTCTGGCCAGCCAGCAGATCGAGGAGATGATCGCCCGGGGCGAGATCACCGCCGATCCCGCCATCCTGCCCGACCAGGTTCAACCCGCCAGTCTCGACCTTCGGCTGGGCCGTCGCGCATGGCGCGTGCGCGCCTCGTTCCTCGCCGGTCACGGGCGCCCCGTCTCCGAACGGCTGGCAGAATTCGAGATGCACCAGATCGACCTCATGGGGGGTGCCGTGCTGGAAAAGGGCTGCGTCTACGTCGTGCCGCTGATGGAGGGGCTTGCTCTGCCCCCCGGCATCCAGGCGGTCGCCAACGCCAAGAGCTCGACCGGGCGGCTCGACCTACTCACACGCGCGATCACCGATGGCGGCGAGGAATTCGACCGCATCGCGCCGGGTTATCACGGCCCGCTCTATGCCGAGATCTGCCCGCGCAGCTTCTCCGTGCTGGTCCGCCCCGGCATGCGCCTCAACCAGATCCGCTTTCGCGCCGGGCAGGCCACGCTTTCCGACGATGAACTCGACGCGCTCCATTCCGAAACCCCGCTCGTGGACGGCGATGCCCTCATCGACGAGGGCCTCGGTTTTTCCGTCGACCTCAAACCGACGGAGGGCACCCGCGTCGGCTATCGCGCCAAGCCGCATACCGGCGTGATCGACCTCGACCGGATCGGCTTCTACGACCCCGCCGAATACTGGGAGGAGTTGCACAGCGCGAACGGCCAGATCATCCTCGACCCCGGCGCCTTCTACATCCTCGTCAGCCGCGAGGCGGTGCATATCCCGCCCGCCTATGCCGCCGAGATGGCCCCCTTCCTCGCCATGGTGGGCGAGTTCCGGGTGCATTACGCGGGCTTCTTCGATCCGGGCTTCGGCCATGCACAACTGGGCGGCGCGGGCTCGCGCGGGGTGCTCGAAGTGCGCTGTCACGAATCGCCCTTCGTGCTCGAACACGGGCAGGTGGTGGGCCGTCTCGTCTATGAACGCATGTCCCAAGTGCCCGAGCAGCTTTACGGCGCGGGCATCGCCTCGAATTACCAGGGCCAAGGCCTCAAGCTCTCCAAGCATTTCCGCGCGCAGGGTTAACCCTTTTCGTTAACGCAAGACGACCACCACGCCGGCAGCCGGGCGGCAGCCGGGCGGTGTACGTCAGTCACCCCCCGGATTTTTCGCAGAATGATCATGTTAACCGTCTGGAACGATGGCGCAAGGCACGGTTAACCGCGCCGCGCGCTCACATTTTCCCGATGCGGCGGCCCATCTTCATCGCCTGTCGTGCCCGGCGGGCCGATTGCTTGCCCTGCCGTGCCTTGCGGCGCTCCTCTGGCGACATCTCCTCACGGGATTTTCCTTTTCCCGACAGTCGGTTGATACCCGCGTTCATGCCGCGTCCCACGGCCTTGCGAATGAACATCCGCATCACGAGGTTGATGATCTGGTTGGCGTTCATGGCGCCCTCCTGCCGTTGTCTCATGACCATATAGAGGGTCAATTTGCCCGCAATATGGCACGGATCGCGGGCTTTACCAAATCACGATCCGGCCATGCGAGACTGTCCTCAATCCTCGAACAGCTCGCTTTGCCCCTCCGATGCCTCTTCCTCGTCCCCGTCCTCTCCCTCGCCCGCACGCGGCATCAATGCCGGCGGCGGGCGGCTTTCCAACAGGCCCGCGGCGCGCAGGTCTTTCAACCCCGGAAGGTCGCGCGCACTTTCCAGGCCGAAATGATCGAGAAAGCCCTGCGTCACCACGAATGTCACCGGTCGCCCCGGTGTCATCTTGCGCCGACCAAAACGAATCCATTCCATTTCAAGCAGTTGATCGACCGTCCCGCGCGACACGCTTACCCCGCGGATTTCCTCGATCTCGGCCCGCGTCACCGGCTGGTGATAGGCGATGATCGCCAATGTCTCGATCGCCGCGCGGCTCAGCTTGCGGGTCTCGACCGTCTCTTTCTGCATCAGGAACCCGAGGTCCGGCGCAGTGCGGATCGCCCAGGCATCGCCGACCTTGACCACGCGCACGCCGCGCCCCTCATAGCGCTTGCGCAGATGCACCAGCGCCTCGGCCGCATCCGATCCAAAGGGCATCCGCGCGTTCAGCTCCTGCACCGTAACCGGCTCGGCGCTGGCGAAAAGAATGGCCTCGACCATGCGTTCCTGCTCGGCGATGGGGGGCGACTCGAACAGGGTATCACGGTCACTTTCTTCTTCTTCATCAATGCCTTCCGACATCATCCTAATCCCTCCTGCGAAGCTCGATCGGCGCGAATGTCTCGGCCTGGCGCAGCTCGACCCGCCCCTCTTTCACGAGTTCGAGCGAGGCCGCGAAGGTCGAGGCCAGCGACGACCGCCGCCGCGCCGGATCACTGTCCCAACCCTCTGGAACATAGCTCGCAATATCCGTCCACTGCCCCGCGAACCCGATCAGCCCGCGCATCCGCTCCAGCGCCTGTTCCATCGTCCAGACCGCGTCACGGTCCATCGCATAGGGGCGAAACTCGTCGCGGGTGCGTATCCGCGCATAGCCCTGCATCAGGTCGAGGAGCGTGGCCGTGAACCGGACCTTGCGCACCCGCGTCACATCCTCCGGAATGCCCCGGGCAAAGAAATCCCGCCCCAGCCTGTCCCGCGCCATAAGCCGCGCCGCCACGTCGCGCATCGCCTGCAACCGCTCCAGTTGGAACGCCAGATGCGCCGCCAGTTCCTCGCCCGACGGGCCCTCTTCGCTCGGGTCGGGCGGCAGCAGCAGGCGCGACTTGAGAAACGCGAGCCACGCCGCCATGACAAGGTAATCAGCCGCCAACTCAAGCCGCAGCGCCTTGGCTTTCTCAACGAAAGCAAGGTATTGCCGGGCGAGTTGCAACACGCTTATCTTGCGCAGATCGACTTTCTGCGTCCGGCTCAGCGTGAGCAGCACATCAAGCGGCCCCTCGAACCCGTCCACATCCACGATCAGCGCCTCGGCGGCCAGCCGTTCGCTTACCGATTGCCGGTCTTCCTGGAACTCGTCCTCAGCCATCCACAGCGCCCTTTGAAAGCGCCTCAAACTCGGCTTCCAGCGCCGCGATGTCAATCTCGTCCGCCGCATGACGCGCCGCCAGCGCCCGTTCGGCCCGGGCCTGGGCAACCGCACCCATCCGCCCCGCCGCCTCGGCCACACGGCGTTTCTCGTCCAGCGTGCCGTTGCAATGCAGTACCACGTCACAGCCCGCTGCGATCGCCTGCCGGCTCAGGTCACCAGGATCGCCCGCCAGCGCCTTCATCGAGATGTCGTCGCTCATGATCAGGCCATCGAACCCGATCTCGTCGCGGATCATCGCCATGACCGGGGCCGAAAGCGTTGCGGGGGCCGCATCCAGCGCCTCGTAAACCACATGCGCGGTCATCCCCAGCGGCATGTCCGAAAGCGCACGGAAAGGCGCGAAATCAACCTCTTGCAGCGCTTTCTTCACGGCACTGACCCGAGGCAACTCGAGATGGCTGTCGCTCTGCGCCCGGCCATGGCCGGGCAGATGCTTCACCACCGGCAACACGCCCCCGTCCAGATGCGCCCGCGCCACTGCCCGCCCGATCCGCGCCACGGTCTCGGCGCTCTCGCCGTAGCACCGGTTGCGCAGGAACGGATGGGTCCGCGGGGTCGCCACATCCAGCAGGGGTGCGCAATTGCTGTCGATCCCCAGCGACCGCAATTCATGCGCGATGATCCGATATCGCAGGTACATCGCCCGCGCGGCCCCTGCCCCGGCGCGCTCCACCTGAGCAAGCGGTGGTATCCATTCACGCCACTGCGGCGCGTGCAGCCGCTGGACGCGCCCCCCCTCCTGGTCGATGGTGATCAGCGCCTCGCGCCCCACCGCCTCGCGCATCTCGGTACAGAGCGCGTCAAGCTGGCCGGGGCCCTCCACATTGCGCGAGAAAAGGATGAAGCCGAACGGATCGGCCTCGCGAAAGAACGCCTTTTCCTCCGCCGTCAGCCGCAGCCCCCCGGCATCGAGGATCGTCGCGCCGAAGCGGCTCACCGTGTCGTCACCGGGATGCAATCGCCCCGCTCGGCCTGCAGGGCCGAACAGAAGCGCCGCGCATCGTTGAGATCGGCAAATCCCATGGCGCGGAGTCTGTAAAATGTCCGCCCGCCGCTCTGCGCTTTCTGGATAACACGCTGTTTTCCCTCGAGGTAATCCCCGAATCTCTCGCTCAGGCGGTCCCATTCGCGTCGTGCGACATCGGCGCTTTCAAAGGCGCCGAGCTGCGCCAGCCGCGTTCCCTTGGCGATGCTCTCGGGGTCGACCTCTTCGGATTCGGTCGCGGGCCCTGCCGCCGCTGTCTGTTTCATCTCTTCCGGCCGCAGAACCGGGCGCAGGGACTGCTTGATCCCCCCCTTGACCTCCAGTCGCGTCTCGGGCGCGGGCTCGGGATTGCGCTCGTCCTCGCCCGGGGTCGCCTCTATGGCCGCCACATGCTGGATCTTTTCTGCCGGTTCGCCCGTGTCCAGGCGTTCGGCCCCGGCGGCCAGTCGATCGGCCAACGCCAGCATCGATTCATCGTCCGAGCCATCCGTTGCCGACCCGCTTTCCGCGTTTGCCGTCTGTTCCCGCTCAGGGCCCGATGTCTCCACTTCGACCGGCTGAACCGCGCTGAGCGCAACATCCTCCTCGCTCAGGTCAACCGGTGCCGGTGCGAGGATCAACTGATCTGCCGGCTTTTCGGCCGGCCCGAGCGCCGCGACGCTGTTCACCGCAAGCCCCTGGTGCAGCGCCGGCCGTCCACCCGGGTTTTCGGGCTGCACCCGCATCGGTTTGCCCTCGGCCGCACGCACGACCGGCACGGCACTCACGTCGCGGGCCAACATCTTGTATCCCCAGACACTTATTCCAACGACAAGTGCCAGAGACACCGCGGCTCCGGCCCAGTTCATCACCGTTCCGAGGGCCCTGAGCGTGTCGCCGCCGCCCTTGTTTTCCGCCGTATTCGTGCTACTGCCCGCATGTGACCCGTAATCGGGATCACCCAATGGAATATCCGCCATGTTCGCCTCGCTTTCCCCGGGCGATACATTGCCGCCGGGGTTGTCTTGACTGCCTCACCGGCGACGGCGCGTCTTGCCTGTCAGCGCATTTCTTCCGCCGGCGTTACCCCAAGAATACCAAGACCTGCGGAAATAACAACGGCCACGGACCTCACAAGGGCCAGTTTTGACTGGCTTGTGGCCGGATCGTCCTCCTGGAGAAAGCGCAAGGCGGGCTCATCATTGCCCCTGTTCCACAGGCTGTGAAACTCGCTGGCCAGTTCATAGAGGTAAAAGGCGACGCGATGCGGCTCATTCGCGCGGCCTGCCGTGTCCACAAGGCGCGGCCATTCGGCCAGCTTGCGGATCACCGTCATCTCGGCCTCATGCCCCAACCTGGCCAGATCGGCCGTGCAGAGCGTTCTGTCTCCCGTCTCGATACCCGCCTCAGTGGCCTTGCGCAGCACCGAACACACCCGCGCATGGGCATACTGCACATAGAAAACCGGGTTGTCCTTGGATTGCTCCATCACCTTGTCAAAATCGAAATCGAGCGGCGCATCGTTCTTGCGCGTGAGCATGTGAAAGCGCGTCACATCGGCGCCCACCTGATCGACCACGTCGCGCAGGGTCACGAAATTGCCGGCCCGCTTGGACATCTTGAACGGCTCGCCATTCTTCCACAGCTTGACCAGTTGCGTGAGCTTGATGTCGAGCGGCACCTTGCCATCCGAGAGCGCCGAAACGGCCGCCTTCATCCGCTTGACATAACCACCATGATCCGCCCCGAACACATCAATAAGCGCGTCGAACCCCCTGGAAATCTTGTCATAATGATAGGCGATATCAGGCGCGAAATAGGTCCAGCCGCCGTCGGATTTCATGATCGGACGATCCACGTCATCGCCATGGGCCGTCGAACGGAAGAGGGTCTGTTCGCGCGGCTCCCAATCCTCGGGCATCTTGCCCTTGGGCGGCTCGAGCACACCGCGATAGATCAACCCCTTGTCGCGCAGGCTATCGATCGCCGCCTCGATCCGCCCCGTGCCATAAAGCGATTTCTCGCTGAAGAACACATCCATCTCGACCCCCAGTGCCTTCAGGTCCGTGCGGATCAGATCCATCATCGCGTTCGTTGCGAAATCACGCAGCTCTTCGAGCCATTCCCCTTCGCCCTTGTCTAGAAGGGTCTCGCCGTATTTCTCCTTGAGTGCCGCGCCGACCGGCACGAGGTAATCGCCCGGGTAAAGCCCTTCCGCGATCTCGGGTTCGAGGCCGCACGCCTCGCGGTAACGCTCATAGACAGACCGCGCCAGCGTATCGACCTGCGCGCCGCCATCGTTGATGTAATATTCGCGGGTCACGTCGTAGCCCACGAAATCCAGCAGCGAGGCCAGCGCATCGCCAAAGACCGCGCCGCGCGTGTGGCCCACATGCAAGGGGCCGGTGGGGTTGGCGCTCACGTATTCCACGTTGACCCGCTTGCCTGCGCCAAGGGTGGAACGACCGAAATCCGCTCCTTCCGCCAGCACAGCGCGCAGCACCCCCTGCCAGACATCCGCATCAAGCCTCAGGTTCAGGAAACCCGGCCCCGCCACCTCTGCGCTGGTGATCCGCGCGTCACCCCCCAGCCGTGCGGCCAAGGCTTCGGCAATGTCGCGCGGCTTAAACCCGGCGGGCTTGGCCAGAACCATCGCGGCATTTGTCGCCATGTCGCCATGCGCCGGGTCGCGCGGCGGCTCGACCGTGACATTGGCGAAATCAAGGCCCTCGGGCAAGTCGCCCGCCACCTGCATCTTGGCAAGCGCGTCGACGACAAGGTCGCGGATATCCGAAAAAAGGTTCATGATACGGTCCTGGATGGTTAGGGGTCAGCATTTACCATACAGTACCCACGCTGCAACCCGCCCATGCGCCTTGTGTTGCGCTTTGCCTCTGGCCTTTTGCGCCGCCCCGGGTTAGGCGCCTGCGACGCATTCAGGAAGGCTGACTTATGGACCTGCGAAATATCGCAATCATCGCCCATGTGGACCACGGGAAGACCACGCTCGTGGACGAGCTTTTGAAACAATCCGGCTCGTTCCGCGAGAACCAGGCCGTGGCCGAACGGGCGATGGACAGCAACGATATCGAACGCGAACGCGGCATCACCATCCTGGCCAAGGCCACCAGCGTGGAATGGAAGGGCACTCGCATCAATATCGTCGACACCCCCGGCCACGCCGATTTCGGCGGTGAGGTCGAACGGATTCTCAGCATGGTCGACGGCGTCGTGCTGCTGGTCGATGCCGCCGAGGGCCCGATGCCGCAGACCAAGTTCGTGACTTCCAAGGCGCTCGCCCTCGGGCTACGCCCGATCGTCGTGCTCAACAAGGTCGACAAGCCCGCCGCCGAGCCCGACCGCGCGCTGGACGAGGTGTTCGACCTGTTCGCCAGTCTCGGCGCGAATGATGATCAACTCGATTTCCCGCATCTCTATGCCTCGGGCATCAGCGGCTGGGCCGATCCCGAGCTTGACGGCCCGCGCAAGGATCTGCATGCGCTCTTCAACCTGATCGTCAACCACGTCCCTGCGCCCAAACAACAAAAACACGCGGACGAGGATTTCCGCATGCTCGCCACCACGCTGGGCAGCGATCCGTTCGTCGGACGCATCCTCACCGGGCGGGTCGAGTCCGGCCGTCTCAAGGTGGGCCAGACGGTGCAGGCGCTGTCACGTATCGGGCAAAAGATCGAACAGTTTCGCATCACCAAGATCCAAGCTTTCCGCGGTCTCAACCTGCAAGACATCGACGAAGCGGTTGCCGGCGACATCGTCAGCATCTCGGGGATGCAAAAGGCCACAGTGGCCGACACGATCTGTGCGCTGGCCGTGGACACGCCGATCGATGCGCAACCCATCGACCCGCCGACGATCTCGGTCACCTTCGGCATCAATGACAGCCCGCTCGCCGGGCGCGAGGGCAAGAAGGTTCAGAGCCGGGTCATCCGCGAACGCCTGATGAAAGAGGCCGAATCGAATGTTGCCATCCGTGTGACCGACACGCCGGGCGGCGAAGCCTTCGACGTGGCGGGGCGTGGCGAATTGCAAATGGGCGTTCTGATCGAGAACATGCGCCGCGAAGGCTTTGAACTCTCGATTTCGCGCCCCAAGGTGATCATGCGCGAAGAAGAGGGGCAAAGACTCGAACCGGTCGAAGAGGTCACGATCGACGTGGATGACGACTATACCGGCGCCGTGATCGAAAAGATCACCGGCCCGCGCAAGGGCGAGTTGATCGAGATGAAGCCGGCAGGCGCGGGCAAGACCCGCATCATCGCGCATGTGCCCTCACGCGGGCTTATCGGCTATCACGGCGAGTTCCTGACCGATACACGCGGGACCGGCGTGTTGAACCGCGTCTTTCATGGCTGGACCCCGCACAAGGGGCCGATTCCCGGGCGTCGCGCGGGCGTTCTCATCTCGATGGAAAACGGCGAGGCCGTGGCCTATGCGCTGTGGAACCTCGAAGACCGCGGGCGGATGTTCATCAACCCACAGGACAAGATCTATCAGGGCATGATCATCGGCGAGCACAGCCGCGAAAACGATCTTGAGGTGAACCCGCTCAAGGGCAAGAAACTCACCAATGTGCGGGCCAGCGGCACCGACGAGGCTGTGCGTCTCACTCCGCCCACGATTCTCTCGCTCGAACAGGCCATCGCCTATATCAACGACGACGAACTGGTCGAGGTGACGCCCAAGGCGATTCGGCTGCGCAAGCGCCACCTCGATCCGCATGAACGCAAGCGGATGTCGAAACAAGCTTAGGGCGTATTGCGTCGAATTGGGTTCGGCTGCCACCCAACAAAAGGGCAGCGCCCGCCCATGGGGCGGGTCGGGCGCTGCCCGGGCCGCAAGTGCCCCGGGCGGAGTAATTTCAACCGAGTGCAGTACGCCTTAAGATTTCCGGATGAACTCGGAAGTCTTATTCAACTCGTCACGCAATGCTTCTGCTGCATCCCGGCTGAGATTGTCTGCCACAGTAGCACAAACGCGTATCACGAACTCACTATGTTCAGGAAATTCTCGTAATCGGTAGATCGCGGCCAGTTTCGAGGCCAACGTCCCTCGCTCATCAAGGAGAGACATCAATTCAAAAAAGTTCGCGTTTCCGATTTGAACGGCTATCAAGATATTGTTTCCAAACAAAAGCAAGCGCAGATCCAGCCAAAGTGAAAAGCGGGGCTAAAACTGCAATTTGCTGGAAAAGTTCCGTCACCTGTCACTCACTGGTTTCCACCACCATCAGCTCACGCTCGGATGCACCGCGCGCGTGGCTCAGCGCCTCCTGGTATTCCGGGCTGTGATAGCAATCGACCGCCGCCTCGACACTCGGGAACCGTGCCACCACGTTGCGCGGTCGCTCGCGGCCCTCAAGCTGCACGAAACGACCGCCGCGGGCGATGAACTCGCCCCCGTGCTTGGCAATCGCCGGGCCGGCAAGCGCGGCATACTTGCCGTAAGCCTCGGCATCGGTCACCGTCACATGTGCAATCCAGAGCGCACCCATCTCAACCTCCTATCACGGCTTGTGCCGCCTTGATCGCCGCATCGGCATTTCCTGCATCCGGGCCCCCCCCCTGCGCCATGTCGGGTCGGCCACCGCCACCCTTGCCGCCCAGCTCGACCACCGCCGCGCGCACAAGATCAACCGCCGAGAGCGTATCGGTCAAGTCCGCAGTGACGCCCGCCGCCACCGCCGCCTTGCCCCCGGCATCGGCAATGAGCAGGACCGCACCGCTTTCCAGCCGCGCCTTGTGCTCGTCGATGAGCGCGGGCAGGTCCTTGCCGCTCACCCCCGAAAGAACCTGCGCCAGGAACCGCACACCGTTGATGTCACGTGGCTCGGCACCGCTTCCCTGCCCCGCGCCCCCGGCCATGGCCAGTTCGCGGCGCAGTTGCGCAACCTCGTTCTGCAACGCCCGGCGCTCGTCCATCAACGTCCTTATGCGCGTGGCGACCTCGGCCGGCTGCGCTTTCACGGTGGCCGAGATTTCGCTGACCTGGGCCGCCTGCGCCTCGAGATGCTCGAAGGCCGCAGCCCCGGTCAGGGCCTCGATCCGCCGCACACCGGCACTCGATGCCGCATCGCTCACGATCACGCAGAGCCCGATATCCCCGGTGCGCGTCACATGCGTGCCACCACACAGCTCGATCGACCAGGTCTCGCCATCCGTGCCCTTGCCCGTCGGCGCGCGCCCCATTGACACGACGCGCACCTCATCGCCGTATTTCTCGCCGAAAAGCGCCTGCGCCCCGATCTCGCGCGCTTCGTCGGGCGTCATGATCCGGGTTGTCACCGGGCTGTTCTGGCGGATAAAGGTGTTCACCTCTTCGCCAACCGCGCGCAGTTCCGCCTCCGTCAGAGGCTTGGCATGGCTGAAGTCGAAGCGCAGCCGATCCACGTCGTTGAGCGAGCCGCGCTGTGCCACGTGATCGCCCAGATGCACGCGAAGCGCCTCGTGAAGCAGATGCGTGGCCGAATGGTTGGCCCGCACCTTGCTGCGACGCTTGTGATCCACTTCGAGAGAAACGGTATCACCCCGCCCGAGGGCGCCACGCTCCACCCGCAGCTTATGCGCGAAGAGCCGGCCATCGGCATGTCTTTGCACGTCCGTCACGTGGCTGACGTCATCGAGATCCGCGAGCCGCCGGATATAGCCGTGGTCGGCCACCTGCCCGCCCGCCTCGCCGTAGAACGGGGTCTGATTGAGAATGGCCCAGCCCTCCTGCCCGGCATCCAGCCGCTCGACCTCGGCCCCCTCCCGGACCAGGGCCAGAACCTGCCCCTCGGCCGTCTCGGTGTCATACCCGAGAAAATCCGTGGCCCCGTGCCGATCCGCCAGGTCGAACCAGAGCGAGGCATCCGCCGCCTCGCCCGACCCGGCCCAGGCCGCGCGCGCCTTGGCCTTCTGTTCGGCCATGGCCTTCTCGAACCCTTCGGTATCGACCGCGCGCCCCTTCTCGCGCAGGGCATCCTGCGTGAGATCGAGCGGGAACCCGTAGGTATCATAGAGCTTGAACGCCGATTCACCGGGCAAGGGCGCGTCCGCATCAAGCGTTTCAAGCTCCTCGTCAAGGAGCCGCAGGCCCCGATCCAGCGTCTGCTTGAACCGCGTTTCCTCAAGCTCCAGCGTTTCCTCGATCAGGGGTTGTGCCCGCCCCAGTTCGGGATAGGCCGCGCCCATCTGGTGCACGAGCGCCGGAACCAGGCGGTGCATAACCGGGTCTTTCGATCCCAGAAGATGCGCATGGCGCAGCGCGCGCCGCATGATCCGGCGCAGGACGTAGCCCCGGCCGTCATTCGACGGCATCACGCCATCGGCAATGAGGAACGAGGTCGAGCGCAGATGATCGGCAATGACCCGGTGATGCGTCTTGCCCGGACCGTCCGGGTCGCTCGACGTGGCATTTGCGCTGGCCTCGATCAGCGCGCGAATGAGGTCGGTCGCGTAATTGTCGTTGGTCCCCTGCAACAGCGCCGCGACCCGCTCGATCCCCATGCCTGTGTCGATCGACTGCATGTCGAGCGCCTTCATCGAGCCGTCCTCGAATTGCTCGTTCTGCATGAAGACAAGGTTCCAGATCTCGACGAACCGGTCGCCATCCTCTTCCGGGCTCCCGGGCGGGCCACCCCAGTATTGCTCGCCATGGTCAAAGAATATCTCGGTGCAGGGCCCGCAAGGGCCTGTCGGTCCCATCATCCAGAAATTGTCGCTGGTCGGGATGCGGATGATCCGTTCATCCGGCAGGCCCGCGACCTTCTTCCACAGATCGGCCGCCTCGTCATCGGTATGATAGACCGTGACGAGGAGCCGTTCGGCCGGGATATCGAGCTCTTTCGTCACCAGTTCCCAGGCAAAGGGAATCGCCTCGGCCTTGAAATAATCACCGAAGCTGAAATTGCCCAACATCTCGAAAAACGTATGATGCCGCGCGGTATAGCCGACATTGTCGAGATCGTTGTGCTTGCCGCCCGCGCGCACGCATTTCTGAGCCGTGGTGGCGCGCGTGTAGTCGCGGGTCTCGACCCCGGTGAACAGGTTCTTGAACTGCACCATGCCCGAATTGACGAACATCAGGGTCGGGTCGTTGCGCGGCACGAGCGGACTCGAGGGCACGATCTCGTGCCCGTTCCTTGCGAAATAATTCAGGAAGGTCGAACGGATATCGTTCAGGTTGGGCATCGCGCATGGCCTCTGGGACTGGGTCAGTGATCCTGTGCGGTTTAGCCCCAAGCGTTTGGCCTGTCCACCGCCCTTGAACGGCCCGCCCGACCCCGACAATGCGCTCCGTATGAAAGGGGCCGCCCGTTAGATGGGCGGCCCTGGAAACAAGCGGCGGATGGCGCTCAGGTATCGAGAACGGCGTCGTCCCCCGCGGCGCCTTCGGGCGCATCGAAATCGAGCCCGTGGGCCGCCCGGATCTTGTCCTCGATCTCAAGCGCTGCCTTGGGGTTGTCCTTGAGATACTGGCGCGCATTCTCGCGCCCCTGCCCAATACGCTCATCCCCATAGGAATACCACGAGCCGGATTTCTGCACGGCGCCGGCCGCAACCCCCAGATCGAGGATCTCGCCGGTCTTGGAAATGCCCTCGCCGAACAGAATGTCGAACTCCACCTGCTTGAAGGGCGGCGCCACCTTGTTCTTGACCACCTTCACGCGGGTCTGGTTGCCGATCACCTCGTCGCGATCCTTGATCGAGCCGATCCGCCGGATGTCGAGCCGCACGGAGGAATAGAACTTGAGCGCGTTCCCGCCCGAGGTCGTTTCCGGACTGCCGAACATCACGCCGATCTTCATGCGGATCTGGTTGATGAAGATCACCATGCAGTTCGACCGCGACATCGAGCCGGTCAGCTTGCGCATGGCCTGGCTCATCAGCCGGGCCTGCACGCCCACGCTCGAATCGCCCATTTCGCCCTCGAGCTCGCTTTTCGGGGTCAGGGCCGCGACCGAGTCGACCACCACCAGGCTCACCGCGCCCGACCGGACCAGCGTGTCGGTTATCTCGAGCGCCTGCTCGCCCGTGTCCGGTTGCGAGATCAGCAACTCATCGAGATCGACGCCGAGTTTCCTGGCATATTGCGGATCGAGCGCATGTTCGGCATCGACAAAGGCGCAAACCCCGCCCCTCTTCTGCTCTTCGGCCACGCAGTGCAGCGTCAGCGTCGTCTTGCCCGAGCTTTCGGGGCCGTAGATCTCGATGATCCGACCCTTGGGCAGGCCGCCGATGCCCAGCGCGATATCGAGCCCGATCGACCCGGTCGAGGTCGCCTCGATCTGTTGAACCGGGCTGTCGGCCCCCAGTTTCATGATCGAACCTTTCCCGAATTGCCGTTCGATCTGCGCCAGCGCGCTGTCGAGCGCCTTTTGCTTGTTCGCGTCGCGTTTGTTGTCCATCTGGAAAAGTTCTGCCGTTGCCATTGATTTGCGTCCTTATCTCACAGCCGCCCCGGAGCGGCAATCGCCGTCACTCATGTTCCCTTAATGTTCTTATTGGAGACAAAAAGGGAACATTTCAACAGGAAATTTCATGAACCCACTTTTTCGCCAAAAGGTTAAAAGATAGTTTACGCGCAACAGAAAGCCGCATCCGCCATAACGGGACCGCTGACATGCTCGTTTTTTCCAAGGCACGCCTGGTGGTCCTTTCGGTCCCCAAGACCGGCACGACCGCGATCGAACAGGCGCTGGCCGCACATGCCGCCATCGCCGTGCTCGATCCGCCCGAGCTCAAGCACGCGCCGGTCTATCGTTACAACCGGTTCTTCCGCCCCATGGTCGAGAAGTTCATCGGCGCGGATGTCGAAACCATCGCCGTCATGCGCGAGCCGGTCAGCTGGCTGGGCAGCTGGTATCGCTATCGCCAACGGCCGTTCCTTTCCGGAACGCCTGTCTCCACCGCCGAGATGAGCTTTGCAGACTTCGTCGAGGGCTACCTTCGCGATCCCCGTCCGGCTTTTGCCAATGTCGGCTCGCAGGCCAGGTTCCTCGAACCACGCCCCAACGGTACATCGGTTGACCGGATCTTTCGTTACGAGGCGATCGAGGATTGCGTGGCCTATCTCGAAGAGCGCCTAGGGCTCGAGATCGCGCTGCCGCGCGTCAATGTTTCGCCGGTTGCGGACCTGACATTGCCGGAGTCGCTCAGAACCCGGCTGACCGATGCCTGCGCCGAGGATTTCGCCTTGTGGGACAGCCTGGCGTGAGTTTGCCGCGCTATCGCCCTGCCTGTCTGGCCGACCTGTGCGCACGCCTGCGCCGGCCCCCGGCATCAATGCAGTTGCCGCTGCACCACTTCCGTCAATTCGGTGAGTGAGAACGGTTTCGGCAGGAAAACAGAGTTCGGAATGCCCGGCTGTCCTTCCGCGAAGGCATCCTCGGGATACCCCGAGACAAAGACCACGCGCACACCGGGATGCGTTTCCAGTGCCCTTCGCACCCAGCTCGGGCCATCCATGCCGGGCATCACGACATCGGTGACGAAGACATCAATGTCGAGATCGGTTTCTTCCAGCGTGCGGAGCGCATCCTCGGCCGATTCGGCCTCCAGAACCGTGTAGCCGCGCAGGCGCAGGGCGCGCGACGCGAAGGATCGCACCGGCGCCTCATCCTCGACCAGCAGGATGACACCATCGCCCGCAGGTGCGGCCATCGGCAAGCCCCCTTCCGCGGGCTTTGCGGGCTCACGCAGCTCGTCCTCGTCATGGATCGGAAGGATCACGCTGAAGACCGTTCCTTGCCCGGGGGTGCTGTCGGCGAAGATGAACCCGCCCGATTGCTTGATGATCCCGTAGGCGGTGGAAAGTCCCAGTCCCGTGCCCTCGCCGGTGCGTTTCGTCGTGTAGAACGGCTCGAAAATCTTTTGCAGAATATCCGGCGGCATGCCGACGCCGTCGTCATGTATCCGGATGCAGACATATTTCCCGGCCGGCACCACCGCCCGGTTACGCGTCATCGGCTCGGCCAGGTCGAGGCCCTGCGTCTCGATCCGGATCTCTCCGCCGTCCGGCATGGCATCGCGGGCGTTCACCACGATGTTCATCAGAACCTGCTCCAGCTGCCGCTTGTCCGCCCTGAGCTTGTGAACCACCGGATCATGTTCGAGCGTGAGCACCACCTTCTCACCCACGAGCCGGTTAAGCAGATGGGTCAGGTCCGAGAGCGTTTCGCGCAGGTCGAGCAACCTGGGTTGCAGGGTCTGCTTGCGCGAGAATGCAAGCAGCTGCCCCACGAGGGCGGCCGCACGGTTGGCATTCTGGTTGATCTGGACAAGGTCGCTATAGTCCGGATCGCTCTGATCGTGGCGCAGCAGCAAGAGATCGCAATGGCCCGAAATCGCGGTAAGCAGGTTGTTGAAATCATGCGCCACGCCCCCGGCAAGCTGGCCGATCGCCTGCATCTTCTGGCTTTGCACGAATTTCGCTTCCAGCGTCTTGAGTTCCGTCGCATCGTTCAGGACCGCGATCAACCCGGTGTCGCCCGGCGCGTTCACGCGCTTGAGCAGCACCTGCACAAAGACCTCCCGGTCACGCTGCGACACGCGCAGGAATTCGTTGTTCGTCACCTCGCGCCCTTCGGCGACCTCGGTCAGCCAGTCGGTGATCGACCGGCCCAACCCTTCCAGCAGTGCAGAAAGGTGCTGGCCCTCGCGCGCCGCGCTGCCGAGCAGGTCGCGCGCCTGTTCGTTCATGAACAGCACGGTCCCGTCAGCGGCCAGCTTCAACAGCGGCACGGGAAGGGTCTCCATGTGGCGCGCGTCATCCGCTTCCGTGCGATCTGCGCCATCGTGTTGCTTGACGGCTTCGGGCGCGGGCACGAGATAGAGTTCCGAACGACCGACAGAACCACGGATTTCGGCAGCGATCACGCGTCGGATGCCATCCTTGGTGCTGATCTGCTGAATCTCGCCGGACTGCACGGGCAGCGTCGTGAACAGCCGGTCGAGCGATTTCACCCGCTCTCCGATCAGCCGCTGCGCCGCCGCGTTCATGAACAGGACCGCGTTGTTGCGCCCGACGGTCAGGGCCGGAAGGGTTGCGCCGTTACCGCCGCGCCCCTGCCCCTTCTCGGCCGTTTCCTCGATGCGCCAAAGGAACACGGCCGGCCCGACCCGATGCGTGGCGAGCCGGACATGGCCCCGCCGTGTCACGACATCCTCTCGTGCGGCGCCCGCGGTTTCCGCCCGCTTCATGAGACGAAAGATCACCGCCGAGGGATTTGCGAAAACCTCTTCAAACACGCGGGCGAGGGTTTGCGCGCCAGCGTCGAACCGTTTCCCGGCCGCGGGATTCGCATGCGATATCTCGCCATCGGCATCGGTCACGAAACAGGGCACGGCGTCATGCTGCACGAATTCCGCCACCGCCCTTTGCGATTGCCGGTTCCGGGCCCGATACCACCAGACCATGGCCGAGATCATGCCCGCCAGCACCAGCAGCGTGCCACCCGCCGTGCCCAGCGCCAGCGACAGCCCCCCCTCACCCAGCGCATAGGCAGCCGCCAGGCACGAAGCGGCCAACAGGGCAAGCATGCCAAGTCGCGGCACCACCCTCTCGGCGGCGCGCAACAGCATGCCATGCGTGGAGTCGGTATGCGCCAAAAAAGCCCCCTTGAGCCGGTTCTGTCTGGCAGCGATCTTGCACGCCAAAACCTTAAGCGAGCGTTAACCCTGCCCGGAAACCCGCCCTGGTTGCGGCCTACGTTTCCGCATACCGTTCAAGCTGCGCAACAAAAAAGCCATCGCCCCCTTCGCTCAACGGAAACTGATGCGAGAAGGCGACACGCCACCCAGGCCGACGCGCACAGAACTGCGCGACCCGGGCCTCGTTCTCGTCCGGCAAAAGCGAACATGTCGCATAGACCAGCAATCCGCGCGGGGCGACCATGGGTGCGGCGGCCTCCAGAATCCGGTCCTGTGTCCTTGTCAATTCCGCGAGCCGCTCCGGCGTGAACCGCCATTTCGCGTCCGGATCACGCCGCCATGTCCCCGAACCCGAGCAGGGCACATCGCACAGCACGAGATCATAGGGCGCCCATCGGGCCAGTTCGGACGCATCAAGACACCGCACCTCGACCCCGGCCCGCGCCGCGCGCGGCGGCAGGTCATGCATGCGTGCAGGACTGGCGTCATGGGCAAAGAAATCCGCCTCGACCCGACCGGCCAACGCCAGTGTCTTGCCGCCGCCTCCAGCGCAGTAATCCAGTATTTTCATACCGTTGCGCAGTGGAATCCGCTCCATCGCGGATTGGCTGGAGAGATCCTGCAACTCGACCATCCCGGCCAGGAACGCACGCGACCGGGCAATCGCCCGCGCGCCCGCCGCAACCCGGAGCGCCATCCCGGACCCCGCGCAGGGCTGCGCCACGATCGAATCCTCGGCCAAATGGCCGATCGCCGTGTCCCGTGTCGCCTTGCGCCCGTTGACCCGCAGGAACACCGGCGCCCGCTGGCGCAACGCCGCAAGCTGGGGGGCCAGTGCCGCGCCATAGCGGGCTTCAAGCCCCGGCAGGAGCCAGTCGGGAAGTTCCGCAAACCCGGCGTCCGGCGGTGGCGGGAGCGGTTGCTGCTCCGCCGCGTTCAGCCCCGCAGGCGCATGGCGTTCACCGGTAAAGAACGCCTCCGGCGCCTCACCCCGCGACCGGATCAGCCCCAGCATCAGCGCGCGCCCGGTCTCCCCGCCGCCCAGATGGGCGCAAAGTCGCTTCTGGCGCAACACGTCATAGACATGATCGCGCACCGCCGCGCGGTCCTTTGATCCGGCATAGCGCGCCCCGCGTGCCCAAGCGGTCAGCGCCTTTTCCGCGGGCGCACCGGCAAGGATGCGGTCAACACAGTCCGCCGCCGCCTGCACCCGCGCATCAGGCCGCATCAGCCCATCCGGTAGTTCGAGCTTTCGCGCGTGATCTGAACATCATGCACATGCGACTCCTTGAGGCCGGCGCCGCTGATCCTGATGAACTGGCAATCGCGGCGCATGTCCTCGACCGTCGCACAGCCGGTATACCCCATCGCCGCGCGCAACCCGCCCACGAGCTGATGAATGACCACGCTGGCCGATCCCTTGTAGGGCACCTGCCCCTCGATCCCCTCGGGAACCAGCTTGTCGCTGGCCGCGTCCTTCTGGAAATAGCGGTCGGCGCTGCCGCGGGCCATCGCGCCAAGGCTGCCCATGCCGCGATAGCTCTTGAAGCTGCGCCCCTGGTACAGGATGACCTCGCCGGGGCTTTCATCGGTGCCCGCGATCATGGAACCCACCATCGCACAGGACGCCCCCGCCGCAATCGCCTTGGCGAAATCGCCCGAGAACTTGATGCCGCCATCGGCGATGATCGGAACATCACCCGCAGCCCGAACACAGTCCATGATCGCGGTCAGCTGCGGCACGCCCACGCCCGCCACGACCCGCGTGGTGCAGATCGAGCCCGGCCCGATACCCACCTTGATCGCGTCCGCGCCTGCGTCAATGAGCGCGCGCGTGGCCTCGCCGGTGGCGACGTTGCCGGCGATGATCTGCACCTCGTTCGACAGGCACTTGGCGCGTTTCACCGCCTCCAGCACACCGGCGGAATGGCCATGCGCGGTGTCCACCACGATGATGTCGCAGCCCGCATCGATCAGCGCCTCGGTCCGCTCCAGCCCGGCATCGCCCACGCCGGTCGCCGCCGCCACCCTGAGCCGTCCAAGGCGATCCTTGCACGCCGTTGGATTGAGCACCGCCTGCTCCGTGTCCTTGAGCGTCAGTAGCCCGGTCAGCTTGCCCTTGCCGTCATGCACCAGCAATTTCTCGATCCGCCGCGCCCGCATCAGGCTCTTGGCCTCGTCGAGATCGGCCGGTTCGGCCAGCATCGCCAGGTCTTCGGTCGTCATGACCAGCTTTATCGGCGTGTCCTCCGACGTGGCAAAGCGCATGTCCCGGTTGGTCACGATCCCCACGATGTGACCGCGCTCGTCCACCACCGGGAAGCCGGTGAAATTGTATCGCTCCACCAGCGCCCGCGCGTCCGCGATGGTCTGATCGGCGCGCAGCGTGACCGGGTTATAGACGATACCGCTCTCGAACCGCTTGACCCGGCGCACCTCGCGCGATTGCTCTTCGACGCTCAGGTTCTTGTGAATGACCCCCATGCCGCCGGCCTGGGCCATGGCGATGGCCATGCGGGATTCGGTCACCGTGTCCATGGCCGAACTCAGAAGCGGGATGTTGAGCGCGATGGATTTCGTGACATGGGTGCGCGTGTCGGCGGTGCTGGGCAACACGCTCGACGCCCCCGGAACTAGCAACACGTCATCGAAGGTCAGGGCCTCACGAATCTCCATCTGGGCTCTCCATGGCTCGGGATCGTTTGGCGCTTCCCTATCGCATGGATACCGGCCGGGGGAAACCCCAATTACGGCTTGCTCCCCGCCACCAACCGGGCCACCTTCACGACACCAAAGGAGAGACCCGCATGACCACCCACGGTTACGAATCCGGCCGCCTCAACCTGCCCTTCGTGGGCATCGCGACCTTCGGCAAACGCCCCTATGTCGAGGACTGGTCCGCCATCGCGGCCGATATCGCCGTCCTCGGCGCGCCCTTCGATTTCGGCACCCAGTGGCGCGCGGGCGCGCGCTTTGGCCCGCGCGCCGTGCGCGAGGCCAGCACCCTCTTCGCCTTCGGTCATGCCGGGGCCTATGATCACGAGGACGATTGCACCTACCTGCCCGGCTCGGTGCGCATGATCGACATGGGCGATGCCGATATCGTCCATACCGACACGCTGACCTCCCACGCCAATATCGAGGTTGGCGTGCGCGCCGCCCTTGCCGCCGGTGCCCTGCCGGTGGTGATCGGCGGCGATCACTCGGTCAACATCCCCTGCATCAACGCCTTCGAAGATCAGGGCGACATTCACATCCTCCAGATCGACGCCCATCTCGATTTCGTCGATGAGCGCCATGGCGTGCGCTTCGGCCACGGCAACCCGATGCGCCGCGCCGCCGAAAAGCGTTACGTCACCGGCCTCACCCAGGTCGGGATCCGCAATGTGAGTTCCACCGCGAAAGAGGGTTATGACGATGCCCGCGCCATGGGCGCCGACATCCTCTCGGTGCGCCAGGCCCGCGCGCTCGGCCCCAAGGCGCTGGCCGACCGCATCCCCCAGGGCGCGCGCGTCTATGTCACCCTCGACATCGACGCCTTCTGCCCCTCGATCGCGCCCGGCACCGGCACGCCCTCCCATGGCGGGTTTCTCTATTACGACGTGCTGGAACTCCTGCAAGAGGTCGCCAACCGACACGAGATCGTGGGCATCGACCTCGTGGAGGTCTCCCCCGATCACGACCCATCTGGTTCGACCGCGATCCTCGCCGCGCAGGTTCTGCTCAACTTTCTCGGATTCATCTTCCACGCCCGCGGCTTCCGCTAACCCCCCCTTCATCTTGCCCCAATTACTCCCGCCGGAGGCGTCCCCCCTTGCCCCGGCGCCAGGGGGGCGGAAAATGCCGCTCCCGGAAAAGATTATGCCGCTCCGCATCTTTTTCCCGGCGGCAAAGCCCCTATTGTCGGGGCAACGGCACAAAAGGCAGCGTCATGGACAACGACCCCCTCGTCATCTTCACCCCCTCGGGCAAACGCGGCCGCTTTCCCGCGGGCACCCCGGTCCTGACCGCCGCGCGGCAACTGGGCGTCGATCTCGACTCGGTCTGCGGCGGGCGGGGGATCTGTTCGAAATGCCAGGTGACACCGTCCTACGGCGAATTCTCCAAGCACGGGGTCACCGTGGCGCCCGACGCGCTGTCCGAATGGAACGCGGTCGAGGAACGCTATGACCGCAAGCGCGGGCTCGCCAAGGGCCGCCGCCTCGGCTGCCAGGCGACGATCCAGCACGACGTGGTGATCGACGTGCCACCCGAATCGCAGGTTCACAAGCAGGTCGTGCGCAAACGCGCCGAGGCCCGCGACATCGTGATGAACCCCGCCGTGCGGCTCTATTATGTCGAGGTCGAGGAGCCCGACATGCACGAGCCTTCGGGGGATCTCGAACGCCTGATTGCGGCGCTTGAAAACCAATGGGAGATCAAAGGCGTCGAGTCCGATCTTCACGTCCTGCCTTACCTTCAGCCCGTCCTGCGCAAGGGCGGCTGGGGTGTCACCGTCGCCCTGCATCAAGGCATGGGCGCGCCGCGCATCATGCATCTCTGGCCCGGGCTCTACGAGGGCGCGCTCTATGGCCTTGCCGTCGATCTGGGCTCGACCACCATCGCCGCCCACCTGTGCGACCTGCGCACCGGCGAGGTGGTGGCCTCCTCCGGACTGATGAACCCGCAGATCCGCTTTGGCGAAGACCTGATGAGCCGGGTGTCCTATTCGATGATGAATCCCGGCGGCGCGGGGGAAATGACCCGCGCAGTGCGCGAGGGCATGAACACGCTTTTCGAGCAGATCGCGACCGAGGCCGGCATCGACCGCGCCCTGATCATGGACTCGGTCTTCGTGATGAACCCGGTCATGCATCACCTCTTTCTGGGCATCGACGCCTATGAACTGGGCCAGGCACCCTTCGCGCTGGCCACCTCGAACGCGCTCCACCTGCGCGCCGCCGATCTGGATCTCGAGCTTCACCCGGCGGCCCGCACCTATATCCTGCCCTGCATCGCGGGCCATGTCGGCGCCGATGCTGCCGCCGTCACCCTCTCCGAGGCGCCCGACAAGTCCGAGGATCTGGTGCTTGTCGTCGATGTCGGCACCAATGCCGAGATCCAGCTTGGCAACAAGAACCGGCTGCTGGCCTGTTCCTCGCCCACCGGCCCCGCCTTCGAGGGCGCCCAGATCAGCGCGGGCCAACGCGCCGCCCCCGGTGCGATCGAGCGAGTCGAGATCGACCCCGCCACGAAAGAGCCACGCTTTCGCGTGATCGGCTGCGATCTGTGGTCCGATGACCCCGGCTTTTCCGAAGCCATCGCCGCCACCGGCATCACCGGCATCTGCGGCTCGGGCATCATCGAGGCGATTGCCGAGATGCGCATGGCCGGCATCGTGGACGCCTCAGGCCTGATCGGATCGGCCGAGCAGGTGGGCACCCAACGATGCATCGCCGACGGGCGCACCCATTCCTATGTGCTCTGGCACGGCACCGAGGACAGCCCCCGCATCACCGTCACCAACCCCGATATCCGCGCCATCCAGATGGCCAAGGCCGCACTCTATTCCGGCGCGCGGCTGCTGATGGACAAGCTCGGCGTCGATACCGTGGATCGCGTCGTGCTGGCCGGGGCCTTCGGGGCGCATATCTCGCCCAAGCACGCGATGGTTCTGGGCATGATCCCCGATTGCGCGCTCGACAAGGTGACATCGGCAGGCAACGCCGCCGGCACAGGCGCGCGCATCGCGCTCCTCAACAGCGATACCCGCGCCGAGATCGAGGAAACGGTGCGCAATATCGAGAAGATCGAAACCGCCATCGAACCCCGCTTCCAGGAGCATTTCGTGAACGCTTCGGCCTTGCCCAATTCGGCCGAACCCTTCCCCATCCTGAACTCGGTCGTGCCCCTGCCGGATGTCAGCTTCAACACCGGCGGCGAAGACAGCGGCGGGCGCAGGCGACGGCGGCGCGGTTGATCCTTCGCGCCCGGCGGGTCACGCATTGCCCCCGCCTCGATTGCAGCGCATCATGGCATGGTTCCAAACTCACCCGAAAGAGGCAGCCCCATGAACATACACCGCGCAGGATCGCGTCCATCGGAGTACCCGAACCAGGATTATTTTACCGGCACCGTCCGCTTCGACCCGGTGATCTCGGCCCCCTCACCCGCACGCGTGGCCGCACTCACCGTCACGTTCGAGCCGGGCGCGCGCACCGCCTGGCATACCCACCCCTTCGGCCAGACCCTGATCGTCACCGCCGGCAAGGGCCGGATCGGCACCCGCAAGGACGAGGTCCGCGAGATCTTTCCGGGTGACGTCATCTGGTTCGAGCCGGGCGAAGAGCATTGGCACGGCGCCGCGCCCGATTGCGCCATGACCCATATCGCGATCCAGGAAAGGGACGGCGAGAGCGCCGCGGACTGGCTCGAAAAAGTGTCCGATGCCGATTACGGCGCCGATCCCGCCTGACGCACCACGGCCCATGCGCGCGCTCAGCTGTTGGAGCTCCAGAAACAGCGGCCGACATCGACATAGCGGATCATGTCCTCGGCCTGCCCCGCCGGCACGAGGCGCGAGCACCCCTCAAGCGCGTGCCGCGACTCGGGCGCCTCCGCGTCACCGGCCGCCTCCGCCTCGG
>NZ_JAWLDS010000007.1:42857-72880 GCF_041686535.1 Aquicoccus sp.
CCTCGGATCACCTCGGCGAAAAGTGATAAGGCGCGGAATCTTCCGACCGCGGCCAGTCCTGCCCAGAAACCCGCCCCGGGCCTGCGAAAACGCAGCCCGGGCCGTTCAGGGCATGATCTTCGGTCATCGCGACCCGGGCCATTGACGCCACGGCCCGATCTCGTGCAAGCCCACGACAGGCCGAACACAGGCCGATCTACAGGTGGCGACGCATGAAATCCTTGACCGGCACAGGCCCCGAGACGGGCACGCCCTCCCTCCCCGCCTGCCCGGTCTGCAACGCTGCGGCCCTGCCGTTTCAGGTCATTGCGGGGCTACGCTATCTTCGCTGCCCCGACTGTCAGGCGCGCTTCCTCGCCCCGGACCATCACCCTGCGCCCGCGGCCGAGCGCGCGCATTACCTCACCCACGAGAACCACCCCGACGATCCCGACTATCGCCGCTTCATGGGCAAACTGGCCACGCCCCTGCTGGCCCGGCTGCCCGCCGGATCGCGCGGGCTCGATTATGGCTGCGGGCCCGGCCCGGCGCTGGCCGCCATGCTGCGCGAGGCCGGGCACGAGGTGGCGCTTTACGATCCGTTCTTTGCCCCCGATCCCGCGCCACTGAGCGACACCCATGATTTCGTGACCTGCACCGAGACGGCCGAGCATTTCCACCACCCGGCAGAAGAGTTCAGCCGCCTGCGCACGCTCGTGCGCCCGGGCGGCTGGCTGGCCATCATGACCTGCTTTCAGACCGATGACGACCGCTTTGCCAACTGGCGCTACCGCATGGACCCGACCCATGTCGTGTTCTATCGCGAAGCGACCTTCCGCCACCTTGCCCAAGGCTGGGGCTGGTCCTGCGATGTGCCCGTCAAGGACGTGGTGCTGATGCAACGGCCCGGGGCGCGCTCATGACTACATGGCACCACGAGGAACGGCTGCGCGCCGTGCAAGAGGCAGTCGCGCGGCTGGCGCCCGCGCGCATCGCCGATCTGGGCTGCGGCGACGGCGATCTCTTCCTGCGCCTCGCCGCCACGCCGTTCGAGGCGCTCATCGGCCTCGACATCTGCCAGGCGTCGCTTGACCGCCTGCGCGAGAGGCTCGCCAAAGTGACCGTCACCACCGCGCGGATCGAGCTGCGCCATGCCTCGATGACCGACCCGCATCCCGATCTTGCCGGCATCGACTGCGCGGTCCTGGTCGAGACCATCGAACATATCGACCCCGACCGGCTCTCCCGCCTCGAACAGGCGCTGTTTCACGCCATGCATCCCCGGGCCGTCGTCGTCACAACCCCCAATGCCGAGTTCAACCCCCTGCTCGGCGTGCCCGCGCATCGCTTCCGCCACCCCGATCACCGTTTCGAATGGACCCGCGCACGGTTCCGCCAATGGTGTCGGCGCGCGGCGCAATCGGCGGGCTATGACGTGGATTTTCACGACATAGCCGGCGCCCACCCCCGGCTTGGCGGCGCCAGCCAGATGGCTGTATTCAGAATCCGCGACCGGAATGATACCTGACCGGCTTGCGCGACGAACCCCCAGACCCGAAGCAAGACACATGAGCACCGCCAGGACCGAATAAGAAACCCGCCTCTCCGACGGCCTGGCGCGGATCGCCTGCACGATGCACAGGCTCGGCGTGATTTGCGTGGGCACGCCCGCGCCCTTCCCACCCGGTCGGGCAACGCTTGCGGCCTGATCACCATCGCGCATCCGGCCACGGCGCGCACCAGAATACGCTGGCAATCCCGCCCCCTGTTGCGCGATAACCGCCCCATGGATGAGCTTGACCTCTTTGCCCGTCTCGGGCTTGCGCTGGCCATCGGGCTGCTTTTCGGGCTCGAACGCGGCTGGCACGGACGCAAGGAGTCCGAAGGCGACCGGATCGCGGGGGTGCGCACCTTCGCGCTCACAGGGCTCTTGGGTGGCATCACCGGCTGGCTGACCACGCTCACCGGGCCGGTCCTGCTCGGCCTCACCCTGATCGGCGTCGCGATCCTGCTTGCAACCAGTTACTGGGCCCGGCTGCGCGACGATGACGATGTCGGCCTGACCACCGAGATCGCGATGCTGCTCGCCTTCGGTCTCGGCGCGGCCGCGGTGCTGGGCGAGATGGCCCCCGCGGCCGCAGCCGCGGTGATCGCCGCGCTCCTGCTGGCGCTGAAACCCATGCTCCACGGCTGGGTGCGCCAGATCGAACGCTTCGAACTCCACGCCCTGTTCAAGCTGGCGCTGATCTCGATCGTGGTCCTGCCGTTCCTGCCCGACCGGGGCTACGGCCCGGGCGAGGTGCTCAACCCGTTCGAGCTCTGGCGCGCGGTGGTTATCGTCGCGGGGCTTTCCTTCTTCGGCTACGTTGCCATCCGCATCGCGGGAACCCATGTCGGCATCCTTGCCACCGGCCTTTTCGGCGGGTTGGCCTCGTCGACATCCACGACCCTCGCGCTGGCGCGGCTGGTGCGCGCCCATGGCGGCTTTGCACCGCTCGCTGCCGCGGGTATCCTCGTCGCAGGATCGGTCACCTTCCTGCGTATCCTCATGCTCGTCGCGATCTTCGAACCGTCGCTCATCCTGCCGCTCACGCTGCCCATGGGGGTCATGGCCGCAACCGGCTTTCTGGGGGCGCTGGCCGTGCATCTGGGCACGGGTGGCGACAAACAGGCGCCCGATGGTCTCGAAGAGATCGCGAATCCCCTCGATCTGCGGGTGGCCCTCACCTTCGGCGCGCTGCTCGCGCTGGTGCTGCTCGGGGTGCATTACCTGCGCGAATGGCTCGGCACGGGCGGCGTGATGATGGCCGCGGCGCTTTCGGGGGTGACCGATGTCGATGCGCTGACGATCTCGGTTTCGCGGCTGGTCGGGGCCGATCTCGCCGCGACCAGCGGGGCAACCGCGATCTTCATCGCCGCCACCGTCAATACCGCCGTCAAGGGCGGCATCGCGCTCGTCGCGGGCGATGCGCGTCTTGGCCTTCGCGTCATCGCGGTCTACGCGGCGGTGATCGCGGCGGGGACGGCGGCGCTCTGGCTGGCGCCATAGGCATCCCCCCGCGCTACCGCACGATCACTTCAGTCCTTTCGGCCCTTCCACCAGCGCCAGATCGGCATCACGTCCGCCGCCGCCACCGCGAGGCCAAGCGGGAACATCCAGAATCCCACGATCGGCAGGAAGCCCAGGACACCACCGATCATGAGCAAAATCCCCGCCACCAGCCGCAGCCCGGGCGGGATATGCTTCTGGCTCCATTCATGCACCCGGCGGGCATATTCACGCGGCTTGCTGCGGTCATCCTTCCTTGACATCGGCTAATTGACACCGCCAGGCCGGGCCAGCCAGGCCGACAGTGCCGCATTCACCGCCTCGGGCTGTTCGAGCACCGGCGCATGGCCCGCATCCGCCACGATCTCGAGATGCGCATCGGGGATCAGCTCGGCCATGAAGGTATGGCGCTTGACCGGGGTCAGCCGGTCATGCTCGCCGCACAGCACCAGCGCGGGCACCCTGCACTTGCGCAGCACCGCCTGTTGGTCCCGGCGCCGTTGCAGCGCCCGCACCTGCCGCAGGAAAACCTCAGGCCCGAGGGCCTGCGCCATCTCGGCCATCAGCGCCATGACCTCGATCCGCCCCGGCCCGGGCGCGAAGGTCTCGGGCTTGAGAAACCCGCGCATCACCTCGTCCAGCTTGCCCGCCTTGACCCCCACGATCATCGGCTCGTACATCGCCGAGCTTTGCGGCGTCTCCGCCAGCGGGTTGGTATCCATCAACGCGATCCGCGTCACCCGGTCGGGCGCGCGGCGCAGCACCTCCATCGCGATGATGCCCCCCATCGAGAGCCCCGCCAGCGCGAATTTCTGCGGCGCCCCGTCAAGGATGGTCGAGGCCATCTCCTCGATCCGCTCGCCCTGCGTCGCACAGGCCACCGTGACCGAGCGTTCGCGGCTGAACGTCTCGATCTGCGGGGCATAGAGACGCGCGTCGCACATCATGCCCGGGATCAGGACCAGAGGCTCCTGCATGGGGGATTCCTTCCTTGTCAAACCAGCGCCCAACTTGGCACGCTCCCGCGCCGCGTCAACCGGCTTCGGCCGGTTCACGCCCACCCCCAGCCAAGCGCCGCACCGCGTCACATGCGGCGCGACATGCGCATCGCTCCCGGCTTCATCTTGCCCGAAATCCTCCGGGGGTGAAGGTGGCAAAATGCCCTGCATTTTGCACCGAGGAGGCAGCGCCCCCTTGCCCCGCCCTCAATAACCGCTCCAGCGAAATTCACCGCGCGCCGACAAGGGCGAAAACGGGTTCCACGCCACTTCCCAGACATGGCCATCGGGATCGGCGAAATACCCCACGACCCCGCCCCAGAACACATCGCCCGCCGCGCGCAACACCTCGGCCCCCGCGTCCCGCGCCGCCGCGATCACCTGCGACACCTCGTCCTTCTCGCGCACATTGAAGGCCAGCGTCGCCGCCCCGGTGCCCAGCCGCTCGACCGGCGCGCCCATATCCTCGGCCAGCTTTTCCAGCGGATAAAGCCCAAGGCTCTGCCCGATCAGATCGAACACCGCGATCCCGTCCGGGCTCTCCACCCGCTGCCAGCCCAGTGCCTCGTAAAATGCCACCGCCCGGGGCAGATCCCGCACGCCCAGCGTAATCAGCGATACCCTCTGTTCGATAGTCATGCCTCCGCCCGCTCCAGCACATCCGCAAGCGCCGCCTCTATCACGCCAAGGCAGGTCTCGTCGGAAAACCGGTGATCGGCATCCTTGACCAGCGTGAGGCGCATATCCGGCCCCTCGGCATGTTCGAGCAGCCGAACCGCCGTCTCGACCGATACCGCCGTGTCCGCCGTGCCCTGCAGGAACCGCACCGGAAAGGGCAGGTGCAAGGCCGTTCGCAACACCAGCCGCTCACGCCCGTCCTCGATCATGCGGCGGGTGATGACATAGGGCTCCATGTAATCGCTTGGCAGCTCCACATGCCCCACGCTTTCAAGCTGCGCCTTCTGCGCCGCGCTGAACCCGGCCCAGTATCCGTCCTCGGTGAAATCCGGCGCCGCGGCGATGGTCACCATCCCCGCGATCCGCTCGGGGCGCGCCCGCGCCAGCAGCAGCGCCTGCCAACCGCCCATGGATGAGCCCACCGGCACCACCTTCCCTTCGGTCAACGCATCCACCGCCGCCAGCGTGTCCTCGTGCCAGTCGCCGATGCACCCATCGGTGAACGCCCCCGAGCTCTGCCCATGCCCCGAATAGTCGAACCGCAGGAACGCACGCCCCGTGTGCCGCGCCCAGGCTTCGAGATGAAGCGCCTTGCTGCCCTCCATGTCGGATTTGAGCCCGCCACAGAACACCACGCAGGGGCCACGCCCCGCGATCCGGTGATAGGCCAGCCGCCGCCCCTGCGGCGTGTCGAGACTGTCATGCATGCCAACCCCCTATTGTGCGTCGATTTCCTCGGCGAAATGCTCCAGCAGGCCGGATTTCAGGATCTTGCCGGACGGCGCGGCCGGCAGCGCGTCGGTCACCACTATCCGCGCGGGCCGCTTGTAGGGCGCCAGCTGGTCCTTGAGATACGCCTTGAGCGCCGCCTCGGTCAGCCCGGTTTCGGGCCACGAGGTGACAAAAGCCACCACCTCCTCGTTGCCCCCCTCGACCCGGCGTCCCACCACCGCTGCCAGGATGACATCCGGGTGCTCGGTCAGCACCGCCTCGATCTCGGCCGGGTAGACGTTGAACCCAGAATGGATGATCAATTCCTTGGTGCGCCCCACGATATGCAGCCGCCCGTGCCGGTCGAACCGCCCCAGGTCACCCGAGCGCAACCACCCGTCCGACGTCATCGCCGTCGCCGTCGCCTCGGGATCGCGGAAATAGCCCAGCATCAGCTGTGGCCCGCCGATCTCGACCTCGCCGATCCCCTCGTCCGGGTTCGCCCCCGGCGCGTCGGTGTTCACCCGAACCTCGCTGTTCAGCATCGGCACCCCGACGGAATTGTCCGGGTCGCCCAGATCGTTCTTCGTGGCGCAGACCCCCGAGGCACTTTCGGTCAGCCCGTAACCGTTCTGCAACGCGACCCCGTAGAAATCCTCGGCCTCGCGCTTCCACGCCGGATCGAGCGGCGCGCCCCCCGAGGAGGTATAACGCAAGAGGCCCGCCTCGTAACGCTCCATCCCCTGCTTGCGCGCGTGATGGAAGAGTTGCGCATGCATTTGCGGCACCGCCGGCAGAACCGTGATATCGGTGCGCAACGCATCGTAAAGCCGCGCCACGTCGAACCGCGCCTCCAGCCGCACCGCGCCCTGCGACCGCGTGATCGCGAGGATCGTGGCCAGCCCGAAGACATGGCTCATCGGCAGCGCGAGATAGGTCACATCCTCGGCCACCAGGTCGCGCAAGTCCTCCGAGGCCGCGGCCGAATTGAGCATCGCGGCATGCGACAGCATCGCCCCCTTGGGCACACCGGTCGTCCCAGAGGTGTAAAGAAGGATCGCGATCTGGTGCTCGGGCGCCTCGTGCACCGGCTCGGGCGTCGTGCCCTCGCGCGACAGGATCGCCACCGTCCCGGTGGGAAGCGGCACCTCCTCGGCGCCCATCCGCTCGGCATGCTGGCGCGGGGCGGGGCCGGTCTCGACCGTCATCACCGCCGCCGCCGCCTCGGAATGGCGCAGGATGCGATCGATCTCGGGGTCGGTCAGCCGCGCATTCACCGGGCAGGCGATCGCATCCATCATCGAACAGCCATAGAGAAAGGCCACCATCGCCGCGCTGTTCTCCAGCACGATCACCACCCGGTCGCCCGGCTGCACGCCCCGCGCGATCAGCGCATCCCGCGCCGCCTCGGCCCCGGCCCGGATCGCAGCCCAGTCATAGCTCCTGTCGTCATGGTCGATGATCCCAAGCTCGCTTCCGCGCGCGCGCGCGGCCGCGTTCAACATCTGGTGTATGCGCTTCATCGGGGCCTCCCTTTGGCGTGATCCTGCCCTTTCACGCACGCGCTGTCACCCTTGCCATGCGGGCTTTTCGCAACGTCCGCGAAAAAATTCCGTCGCGCCGTGAAGCAAGGCGGCTTGGCGGCCCCCTTCAAGCCGCAATCGCGCGCCTCGGGCAGGAAGGCAACACCGGCCCGCGCTCCCGGGAAGGCCGGTTCGCGCCATGGATCACCTTGACGCTGTGATCCTTCAATGGGTCGCAAATCCGTCTGCACCTTCGGTGACCGGACTGTATGATACAATGGCCGACCGAAGCTCGTCTTTTTCCGAGCGGGACGCATACCGGTCAGTCGAAAGGGCATCAAGAGATGCGGGAACGAAAAGGGCTTGATCCGACGGATATTCGCATTCTCAGCGCCGTGCAAAAGCACGGCCAGTTGAGCAAGACCAGGCTGGCCGAGATCGTGAACCTGTCGCCGACCCCCTGCTGGGCACGCCTGACCCGGTTGCGCGAAGCGGGCTATATCCGCGGCTATCACGCCGATATCGCCCTTGAACGCGTGATCGACGCGACGCGGGTGGTCGTGACGGTCTCGCTGACGCATCATCGCAAGATCGAGTTCGACCGGTTCGAAACCTACATCCGGTCGGTGGACGAGATCATCAACTGTGTCGCGACGGGCGGGGGCATCGACTATGTCATGACGGTGGTCGCGCCCGACCTGTCGGCCTTCCAGGCCCTGATGGACGACCTGTTGTCGGCGGACCTCGCGATCGACCGCTACATGACCTATTTCGCGACGCGCCTGATCAAGGCCGAACAGCCCAACCTTGCCAAGCTTGTCGCGAAAAACGGATCGAAAAGCGGATCATAGGCGTTTCGCCCTATACCTGAGACAGGGATATGGCGGAACGCAGCGCATCATGTCAGCATCATGTCAGCAAAGCGCACGTTCCGCGAAAAGCTGTGATTCAGGTTTTTCGCGGAACGCTTTAGCTCGACAAGTCCGTTTGGTCCTCCAACATCCGAAACGAGGCCCGTGCGGTCTGCGAATCGCCCATTTTTCAGGCCGCGCGCCGAAGGAACAGGCATTATGTTTCCCTGGGAGACGACGCAGCCCCGGGCCGGGCCCGGGTTGCAGGTTAGGGAGGATGAACCGATGCAGTCCCAAGATTTTGGCTTTGGCACTCAAATCCGCAAATCGCCGTACTTTGATGCGACGGTGCGCTGGGGGGCACAGGGGTTTTCGGTTTACAACCACATGTATATCCCGCGCGATTTCGGCGATCCGGAACAGAATTTCTGGAACCTCGTGAACGATGCGATCCTCTGTGACGTGGCCGTGGAACGGCAGGTCGAGATCACCGGCCCCGATGCCGCGAAATTCA
The DNA here is from genome assembly GCF_041686535.1 of Aquicoccus sp. NCBI lineage: Bacteria > Pseudomonadati > Pseudomonadota > Alphaproteobacteria > Rhodobacterales > Paracoccaceae > Aquicoccus > Aquicoccus sp. The sequence goes on from NZ_JAWLDS010000007.1 coordinate 51,161, forward strand.
CCCAGATGCTGACCCCGCGCGACCTGTCGAACATGGCGGTGGGTCAGTGCAAATATGTCCTGATCACCAATGCCGAGGGCGGCCTGCTCAACGATCCGATCCTGCTCAGGCTGGGGGAAAACCATTTCTGGCTGTCGCTGGCCGATAGCGACATCCTGCTCTGGGCACAGGGCGTGGCGGTGCATTCGGGCATGGATGTTTCCATCTCCGAACCGGATGTCTCGCCGCTGCAATTGCAGGGCCCGAAATCGGGCGAGATCATGCAGGCGCTCTTTGGCGACGAGATCATGGACCTGCGGTATTACTGGTTCCGCGAGATGGAGCTGGACGGCATCCCGCTGATCGTTTCGCGCACCGGATGGTCCAGCGAACTGGGCTATGAAATCTACCTGCGCGATTCGACCTATGGCGATGCGCTTTGGGAACGGATCATGGCCGTGGGCATGCCCTTTGGCCTCAAGCCCGGCCATACCTCGACCATTCGCCGGATCGAGGGCGGAATGCTGTCCTATCACGCCGATGCGGATATCCACACCAACCCCTTCGAACTGGGGCTCGACCGGCTGGTGAACCTCGACATGGAGGCCGACTTCATCGGCAAGTTCGCCCTGCAACGCATCCGCGACAACGGCATCACCCGCAAGCAGGTGGGTCTGATCATCGACGGCGCGCCGCTGACCGGGCCGAACACGGCCTTCTGGACGATCAACCGAGAGGGCGAAACCGTGGGCAAGGTGACCTCGGCGGTCTACTCGCCGCGCCTGCAAAAGAACATCGCTCTGGCGATGGTCACGGTCGAGGCCGCCGAGCTTGGCACCGAGCTGGAGGTTCGGACGCGGTCGGGGGAAAGCACCGCCACGGTCGTGGAGCGCCCTTTCTTCGACCCGCGCAAGAAACTGGCCGCTGACGCGGCGCCCAAACCCCTCCAGGTCAACGCATAAGGGCGGACCGATGCCTGAACCGTGCGGTCGCGCTGCCCTTGCGGCGCGGCCCTCGCGGGTCAGCCCAGGGTCACGTCATGGCGGTAAAGCCAGTCGAACCGGCGCAGCATCATGTCCGGGCGAATCCGCCCCGATAACCGCAGAACGTTATGCGCCACGAACCGAAGCGGCGGGAATTTCATGTGATATTTCCATGCGTTGTCCGTAGCGGTGTTGACCACCCGCTGAACCCGCGCAAAGCGGCGCTGGCGATAGTCCGCCAGCCCCGCGCGCAGGCCATCGGCCCGCGCCAACGCATCGGCCAGAACCCAGGCATCCTCGATCGCCATCACCGCACCCTGCGCCATGAACGGCAGCGTCGGATGCACCGCATCGCCCAGCAGAACGATGCTTTCGCCGTGCCAGGTTCCAGCGACCTCGTGCCGAAACAGCCCCCACAGGTGACAGGTCTCGACCCGTTTCAGCATTTCCTGCACCGGGGCACCGAACTCGGCGAAGGCCGCGCGCAGGTTGTCCGGCTCGTCCCGCTGGCTCCAGCTTTCGGCGACCCAGCCGCGGCGTTCCTCGACCGCCACCAGGTTGATCATCGATTCGCCGCGCAGCGGATAGCTCACCACATGGCGCCCCGGGCCCATATGCACACGGCTGACCGGCCCCAGCCCCAGGTCGTTGGGAATGACCGCCCGCCAGGCCACATGCCCGGTAAAGAACGGTGAGTCCGCCCCGTTGAGAACCGCCCGCAGCCGCGAATGCACCCCGTCCGCACCGATCACGAGGTCGGCCCGCCGCTCGCCCCCGTCCGAGAGCGTCACCACCGGCGCGGGTCCGTCCCGAACATCCGCCACCTCGGCGCCCAGCTCGATCTCGACCCCGGCCGCCCGCGCGCCCGACTCAAGCACCCCGATGAGATCGGCCCGGTGCACCTGGTAATAGGCCCCGTCAAGCGCGCTGAGGTCGAGCCGCGTGACCTCACGGCCCTGATGGTCGCAAAGCTGCACGGCGCGGCCCCGCACCGCCCCCGCGGCCACCAGCGCCTCCTCCTGCCCCAGCGCGCGCAGCACCACCGCCCCGTTGGGGCTCACCTGAATCCCGGCCCCGACCTCCCTGATCGCCTCGGCCTGCTCCAGGACCTTGACCCGCGCGCCGCGCCGCGCCAGCGCAATCGCCAGCGTCAGCCCGCCGATCCCGCCCCCCACGACAAGGGCGCGCAACCCGTCCAAACGTGCCTTTGTCATTTCGCTCATGCCACCACCGTCCTACGAAAAACGCCGGAGCGAAAGCCCCGGCGCCGGTCGTTCCACACCCGTCGGATGCGCTCAGTCGTCGCGGTGCACCTTTTCACGACGCTCGTGGCGCTCCTGCGCCTCAAGGCTCATCGTCGCGATGGGGCGCGCATCGAGGCGCTTGATGCTGATCGGGTCACCGGTCACTTCGCAATAGCCGTATTCGCCCTCTTCGATCCGGCGCAACGCGGCGTCGATCTTGGCCACGAGCTTGCGCTGACGGTCACGGGTGCGCAACTCCAGCGCCCGGTCGGTCTCTTCGCTGGCGCGGTCGGCCACGTCGGGAATATTCCGCGTGCTGGCCTGGAGCCCCTCGATCGTATCACGGCTCTCTCCGAGAAGCTCCAACCGCCAGGCGAGCAACTTCCTGCGGAAGTATTCAAGCTGACGGTCATTCATGAATGGCTCGTCCTCGGCAGGACGGTAATCGTCGGGCAGAAAGACTTCCACTTTCATCTCCGCTCCCTCAATTTCGCCAAGATCGGACATTGCTCTCCCTCTTGCGCTTGCCTCTTACCGATCCTCCGGAGGATTGTCACTACCCCAAAACCTCTTTCCACGTCTTTCTCGATTTTCACTTTGGTTAGAAAGGGCTGGCAGTACGTTGCGGTCATATTGCGTCTCCTTTAGGGTGCCGTGCGAAACCTACTCACAACGGATGACGCGCCGATGAAATTCGAAGGTACCCAATCTTATGTCGCCACCGACGACCTCAAGGTCGCGGTCAATGCCGCGGTCACGCTCGAACGCCCGCTTCTCGTCAAGGGCGAACCCGGCACCGGCAAGACCGAGCTGGCCCGACAGGTCGCACAGGCGCTGGGCCTGCGAATGATCGAATGGAACATCAAGTCCACGACCAAGGCGCAGCAGGGGCTTTACGAATACGATGCCGTCTCCCGCCTGCGCGACAGCCAGCTCGGCGACGAACGCGTGCATGACGTGCGCAATTACATCAAGCGCGGCAAGCTCTGGGACGCTTTCGATTCGGAGGACAAGGTGGTCCTTCTGATCGACGAGATCGACAAGGCCGACATCGAGTTTCCCAACGACCTGTTGCAGGAACTCGACCGGATGGAATTCCATGTCTACGAGACCGGCGAGACGATCCGCGCCCGCCAGCGCCCGATCGTGATCATCACCTCGAACAACGAGAAGGAACTTCCCGACGCCTTCCTGCGCCGCTGTTTCTTCCACTACATCCGCTTTCCCGATCACGACACGATGCGCGCCATCGTCGATGTCCATCACCCCGGGCTCAAGGAACAGCTCCTGACCACCGCGCTCACGCAATTCTACGAGCTGCGCGAAACCCCGGGACTCAAGAAGAAGCCGTCAACGTCCGAAGTGCTCGACTGGCTCAAGCTCCTGCTGGCCGAGGATCTCGACGCCGAGGACCTCAAGCGTGACGGCAAGAATGCCCTGCCCAGGCTGCATGGCGCGCTCCTCAAGAACGAACAGGACGTGCACCTGTTCGAACGGCTGGCCTTCATGGCCCGGTCGCAACGGTAAGGGCCGCGGGTCCCGTCACGGCTTCATGCGCGCGCCACGGGCCCAGGACCTGATCAAGGGCATCTTGCGAATGGGATGACTGACACCCGACGAGAGGGCCGCACTGGGCCACGGTCGGGTGCTCACGACATCGGCGTGGGGCAGTTGCTCCTGCAACGTCATCCATTGCCCGAAGCGGCGCGCACCCTCTCACTCAATAGCACCCGGCCGGGGGCGGCTGCGCCGCTGTTCCGGCCGGGGATGATTTCGACAGGGTGCAACACACCCCGGAATCAGCTTCTCAGTCCACCCGAGCCGCCGCCGCGATCGGGCCGATTCCATGATCATCCATCCGCTGGACGATCACCGCCGCCTTCAGCCCCTGTTCGAGCGGCGCGCGCATCTCCAGGTCGGACTTGCCATCCCATTCGCCCAGCCGGGTCCAGTGCCGTGCGACATTGGCATAGACATAGCGATTCCCGGCGTTCTCACCCTTCTTGATCTTCACCTCTTCGCGTGGCGAATACTGCACAAGCTGCACCAGCATCGGCTCCGCCACGCGCGCCGCGCCACGAATGACGACCTCGCCATCCTCGCGGCGGACCCGCAGGGTCACATCCTCCCGGTCCTGCGCCCCGTGCTGCGCGATCAGGTCGCTCACATCCATCGGGTGATTGCCCACCACGTGGTCCTGCCCCTGGATCACCATCTGCGGCGTATAGACCGATCGCCGCCCCGCGACCCTGGCATAGGATTTCTGCCGCTTGGAGAATTTTTCCTGGCCGAACACGTCCTTCCAGCCGATGTAATCCCAGTAATCCACGTGCAGGCTCAGCGCCAGCACGCCGTCGCGCCCGGCCAGATCATGCAGGAAGGCGTCGGCGGGCGGACAGCTCGAACAGCCCTGGCTCGTGAACAGTTCGACCACGACAAGGCCCGCGGCCGCATCGTCGTCACCGGCCAGGGCGACGCCCCCGGCGAGGGCCATCCACGTGACCGCGATCCATCGCCAAAGCCGCATCATATCGACCTGATTCCTTCCGAGTGTCCCCAAGATCCATCCGGTGATACGCAAAGCGCGACGAAATAACCAATCAAGGTTTTGCGAGAGTAGCGCGATCTGCGCCCGGCCTCCGAACCGCCGGTCCACGAACCGATAGCGCGATTGCAAATCGGTGTGCAATAGTATACAATTCGCCAACACCCCTCTTGAAACCGTTTCAAGCATCGGCCACAAGCAGCCCGACCAAGGTTAAACCGTTTTCCCCAGGGAGAGACAGCAATGCCCATCACCGTTGGACAGGACACCGCCAAGACCCGCAAGACCCTCAAGGTCGGCGATCAATCGGTCGCCTATTACTCGATCGCCGCCGCCGAGGCCGCCGGCCTGGGCGATTTCTCGCGCCTGCCCGCCGCGCTCAAGGTGGTGCTCGAAAACATGCTGCGCTTCGAGGACGGCAAGACCGTCACCGTGGACGACATCAAGGCGTTCTCCGAATGGGCCGAGAACGGCGGCCGCGCCAACCGCGAACTGGCCTACCGCCCGGCCCGCGTTCTGATGCAGGATTTCACCGGCGTCCCGGCGGTTGTCGACCTGGCCGCGATGCGCGACGGTATCAAGGCGCTGGGCGGCGACGCGCAGAAGATCAACCCGCTCAACCCCGTTGACCTCGTGATCGACCACTCGGTGATGATCGACGAGTTCGGCAACCCCCGCGCCTTCCAGATGAACGTGGACCGCGAGTACGAGCGCAACATGGAACGCTACCAGTTCCTCAAATGGGGCCAGAGCGCGTTCAACAATTTCCGCGTCGTGCCGCCGGGCACCGGCATCTGCCACCAGGTCAACCTCGAATACCTCGCCCAGACCGTCTGGACCGACGAGGACCAGTCGGGCGAGACGGTGGCCTACCCCGACACGCTCGTCGGCACCGACAGCCACACCACCATGATCAATGGCGTCGCCGTTCTGGGCTGGGGCGTCGGCGGGATCGAGGCCGAGGCCGCGATGCTGGGCCAGCCGATTTCGATGCTCATCCCCGAGGTCGTGGGTTTCAAGCTGACCGGTGCGATGATGGAAGGCACCACCGGCACCGACCTCGTGCTCAAGGTCGTGGAAATGCTGCGCGCCAAGGGCGTGGTGGGCAAGTTCGTCGAATTCTACGGCCCCGGCCTCGACCACCTGCCGCTCGCCGACCGCGCCACCATCGCCAACATGGCTCCCGAATACGGCGCCACCTGCGGTTTCTTCCCCGTCGATGACGAGACCCTGCGCTACCTGCGCCAGACCGGCCGCGACGAGGACCGCATCGCCCTGGTCGAAGCCTATGCCAAGGAAAACGGCTTCTGGCGCACCCCCGATTACGACCCGGTCTATTCCGACACGCTCGAACTCGACATGGGCGAGATCGTGCCCGCCATCTCTGGGCCGAAACGCCCGCAGGATTACACCCCGCTCGACAAGGCCGCACGCGCCTTTTTCGACGTGGTTTCGGAATACCGCGGAGAGGATGAAGGCGCTGCCGCCAATGACATGGCCGCCGAAGGCCCCACGCCCGACGCCCTGATCGACCCGCGCAAATCCGTGAAGGTCGAGGGCGAGGATTACACGCTGCGCGATGGCTCGGTCGTGATCGCCTCGATCACCTCCTGCACCAACACCTCGAACCCCTACGTGATGATCGGCGCGGGGCTGGTGGCAAGAAAGGCGCGCGAACTCGGCCTCGATCGCAAGCCCTGGGTCAAGACCTCGCTCGCACCCGGCAGCCAGGTGGTGACCCAGTACCTGGACGCCGCCGGCCTGTCCGAGGATCTCGACGCCATCGGCTTCAACCTCGTGGGCTATGGCTGCACCACCTGTATCGGCAATTCCGGCCCGCTCCAGCCCGAAATCTCCAAGGCAATCTCCGAGGCCGATCTCATCGCCACCTCGGTGCTCTCGGGCAACCGCAACTTCGAGGGCCGGATCAGCCCTGATGTGCGTGCCAACTACCTGGCCAGCCCACCGCTCGTGGTGGCCTATGCGCTGGCCGGCGACATGAACATCGACCTTGCCAACGAACCGCTGGCCCAGACCCCGGACGGCAAGGATGTCTATCTCAAGGATATCTGGCCCAGCCAGAAGGAAATCGCCGAACTGGTCGAGAAAACCGTCACCCGCGAGGCGTTCCAGTCGAAATACGCCGATGTCTTCAAGGGCGACGAGAAATGGCAGGAGGTCGAAACCTCGGGCGACGAGACCTATGACTGGCCCGCCACCTCGACCTATATCCAGAACCCGCCCTATTTCCAGGGCATGGGCGCCGATCCCGGCACCATCTCGAATATCGAGGGCGCCGGCATCCTCGCCATTCTGGGCGACATGGTGACGACCGACCACATCAGCCCCGCGGGCAGCTTCAAACCCGACACGCCCGCCGGCCAGTACCTCACCGAACGCCAGGTGCCGGTGTCCGAGTTCAACTCCTACGGCTCGCGCCGCGGCAACCACGAGGTGATGATGCGCGGCACCTTCGCCAATATCCGCATCAAGAACGAGATGCTGCACGGCGTCGAAGGCGGCTATACCAAGGGCCCGGACGGCAAGCAGACCTCGATCTTCGATGCCGCCATGGCCTGGGCCGAAAAGGGCCGCCCGCTCGTCGTCTTTGGCGGCGAACAATATGGCGCGGGTTCCTCGCGCGACTGGGCGGCCAAGGGCACCGCGCTTCTCGGTGTCAAGGCCGTGATCGCCGAGAACTTCGAGCGCATCCACCGCTCGAACCTCGTCGGCATGGGGGTGATCCCGTTTGAGTTCACCAGCGGCGACACCCGCAAGACGCTGGGCCTCACCGGCGAGGAGAGCGTCTCGATCAAGGGGCTCGACACGATCACCCCGCAGGCCGAAGTGCCCTGCGAGATCACCTATGCCGATGGCAGCGTGAAAGAGATCACGCTCAAGTGCCGGATCGATACCGCGATCGAGATCGAATATATCGAACATGGCGGCGTGCTGCATTACGTGCTGCGCAACCTCGCCAAGTCTGCCTGAAGCGGACCGTTCGAAAATCCTGCACCCTCCGGCCCTGCGGCCCGGGGGGCGCGCGTTTTCCTTTTGAGTATTTTTGGCAAGATGAAGCCCCATGCGGGCGCTCCGTTAACCCGTGCCTCGCCATTTGACGCTGCAACGCGGCGGTGCACGCAGGGCAGCCGGGCGGCAGCTGGGGATCACCCCCCGATCTTTCGCGGAAAACCCGCGTTAACCTTGCAGAGCGCCACGTTGACTGGTTGTTTGCATGGCGCGCGCTTTGCCCTATGAGATGCGCATGACCGACCGCCCCAGATCCCATGGCCGCAAGTCCATCGCCCCCAGCGCGGCGCCGCGCGACCTGATGCAGGAAAACCGCCTGGCCCATGCCTGGACGGCGCAGGTCATCACCCTGTTTCCCAACGCTTTTCCCGGTGTCCTGGGCGAAAGCCTGACCGGCCGCGCGCTCAAGGACGGGCTGTGGCAGCTCGACGCGATCGACCTGCGTCCCTTCGGCATCGGCAAGCATCGCAACGTCGATGACACGCCCGCGGGCGGCGGCGCAGGCATGGTGCTGCGCGCCGACGTGCTCTCGGCGGCCATCGAACATGCCCGAAGACAGGCCCGCAACCCCTTGAAACTCATCTACCTTTCGCCACGCGGGCGGCGCTTTGACCAGGCCATGGCGCGCGAATTTGCCGCCCTTCCCGGGCTCACCCTGCTTTGTGGGCGTTTCGAAGGGGTCGACCAGCGGGTGCTCGATCATTACGCCATCGAAGAGGTGAGCCTCGGCGATTTCGTCCTGACCGGGGGCGAGTTGGCCGCGCAGGCCGTGATCGACGCCACGGTGCGGCTCTTGCCGGGCGTCCTCGGCAATGCCGCCAGCACCGAAGAAGAAAGCTTTTCCAACGGCTTGCTGGAACATCCTCAGTTCACCCGACCGGCCGAATGGCAGGGCCGCGCGATCCCCGATGTGCTGATGTCGGGCAACCATGGCGAGATCGCGAAATGGCGCCGCGCGCAATCCGAGGCGCTGACCCGCCAGCGCCGCCCCGATCTCTGGGCCGCGCGGGACAAGGGCAAGGGCTGAGCCCGCGCCATTAACCCTTGCGAAAAAGGCCCGCGCGCACTATACGGACGCAGATCCGGGAATCGGCGCAGCCCTTTTCCCGGGTTTTCGTTTTCGCCCCTCCCGGCGCCCGGGTGCTTCCCCGACCCCGCCCGCGGCAAGAACGAGCCGGACAAGAAACGTTGACCTGACCTGCGGCGGGCGCAACCCGCGGACCCGATCGAAGACCGCAGCTCTGAGGCACGAACCACCTTTGCGGAAGAAAACCGCAAGCATTTGAAGGAGTTAGGTCAATGGACCTGATCGCACAGATCGAGGCCGAGCAAATCGCCTCGCTGGGGAAAGATATCCCCGATTTCAAGGCCGGCGACACGATTCGCGTCGGCTACAAGGTGACCGAAGGCACCCGCACCCGGGTGCAGAACTACGAAGGCGTCTGCATCAGCCGCAAGAATGGCGGCGGGATCGCCGGATCGTTCACCGTCCGCAAGATTTCCTTTGGTGAAGGCGTCGAGCGCGTGTTCCCGCTCTATTCGACCAATATCGAGTCGATCCAGGTGATCCGCCGCGGCCGTGTCCGCCGCGCCAAGCTCTATTACCTGCGCGCCCGCCGCGGCAAATCCGCCCGGATCGCCGAAGACAACACCTACAAGCCCAAGACCAAAGCGTAAGGGGACCCGGCATGAAAAAAGATATCCACCCCGATTACCACTTCATCGACGTCAAGATGACCGATGGCACCGTGGTCAAGATGCGCTCCACCTGGGGCGCCGAGGGCGACACGCTCTCGCTCGACGTGGACCCGTCCGTGCACCCGGCCTGGACCGGGGGCGGCACCCGCCTGATGGACGCCGGCGGCCGTGTCTCCAAGTTCAAGAAGAAATACGAAGGTCTTGGTTTCTAAGACTTTTACCCAAACAGAACAACCTGCCGCCGCCGGGATCCCGGCGGCGGTTTGCTGTTGCCCCCTTTGACAAGCGGCATGATTTGATCCCCTATGGCGGGCATGTCTCAACCATCGAAGGGAATTCACGATGTCGACCCTGCCGCTGCTCTCCGACGACGATCTCAGCCCCGAGGCCCGCGCTGTCTTCGACGACATCCGCGCCACGCGGCAGACTGAATATGTCAACAATTTCTGGCGCGCACTCGCCCATGACCCCGCGCAACTGGCCGCGGTCTGGGGACGGGTCAAGCAGGTGATGGGCCCCGGCGCGCTCGATCCGCTGACCAAGGAAATGATCTACATCGCTGTTTCCGCTGCCAATTCCTGTGCCTATTGCGCCCATTCCCACGCCGCCGGCGCCCGCGCCAAGGGCATGTCGGACGAGATGTATGCCGAGCTTCTGGCGGTGATCGGGCTGGCCAGCCAGACCAACGCGCTCGCCAATGCGATTCAGGTTCCGGTGGACGAGGCGTTCAAGGCCGACCAGCCGGCGCTTCGCGAAGGGCACTGACGCGGGGTGATCACATCGGGAAAAAGACCGCCGGCAGGCGACTTGCCACGGATCGCCCCGAAGGGCCATAAGGGGCCACGCCAGCCAAGGACATGCCCCCATGACACGCCCCGAGAACCACACCGTTCATATCCTCAACGGCCCCAATCTCAACCTCCTGGGCAAGCGCGAACCCGGGATCTACGGCGCGCGCACGCTGGCCGACATCGAGACCGACAGCATCGCGCTCGGCCGCGATCTGGGGCTGGAGGTGGCCTTGTTCCAGTCGAACCACGAGGGCGGGATCGTCGATCAGATCCAAGCCGCCCGCGACGCGGCGGCGGGCCTTATCATCAACCCCGCGGCCTATACGCATACATCCGTCGCCATCCTCGACGCGCTCAACATGTTCGACGGCCCGGTGATCGAGGTCCATATCAGCCAGGTGCACAAGCGCGAGAGCTTCCGCCATCACTCCTATGTCAGCCTTCGGGCCGATGCGGTCATCGCCGGCTGCGGCACGCAAGGCTACATGCTCGCCCTGCGGCACATGGCCGAATTGCTCAAGACCGCGTAACCGGATGCCCACCTTTCGCCGATACGCCATCTATTTCGCACCCGAACCCGGCCCGCTCGCCGATTTCGGCGCATCCTGGCTTGGCTGGGACGCGGTGGCGGGTGCCCCCCGCCCACATCCCGAACTGCCCGGCCTGCCCCGGCCCGCGTCGGAACTCACCGCGACGCCCCGCAAATACGGCCTTCATGCCACGCTCAAACCACCCTTCCGCATCGCCGAAACAAGCGACGCGGGCGCGCTCGAGGCCGATCTCGCCGCGCTTGCAAACACGCTCGCCCCGGCCAGCGCCGAGGGGCTGGAGGTCTCGCGGATCGGCCGTTTCCTCGCCCTCACCCTGCGCGGCGACCCGACCGGGATTGCCCATGTCGCGGGCGAGGCCGTGCGACGCCTCGATCACCACCGCGCACCACCAACCGACGTGGAACTGGCCCGCCGCCAAAAGGCGCGACTTTCCGCGAAACAGCAGGGCTATCTCGAAACGTGGGGTTACCCGTATGTTTTCGACGCCTTCCGCTTTCACATCACCCTGAGCGGCCCCCTGCCCGACGACATGGTTGAGCCGGTCCGAATGACATTGCAAACCGCGTTTGCCCCGCACCTGCCCGCGCCGTTTCATCTGCGCGAGCTTTGCCTTTTCGGCGAGAACGACAAGGGCCGCTTCCACCTTGTCTCGCGTCACGATCTGACGGGGTAAAGCCTAGAAAAGGCGCAGGAAAAGTGATCGGGGCAGGAACCGCCCCGCCCGGAACAGCCACGAGAAAACCCGCGGAAAAGAGGTCGCGAACCGCCCGGATTTCATCGCGTGCACCACGCGGCGCGCGGCTTCGTCCGGCTCCATGAGGAAGGGCATGGCAAAGCTGTTCTTGTCGGTCAGGCGCGTGCGGATGAAGCCCGGGTTGATCTGTTGCACCCGCACGCCGGTCCCGCGCAGATCGGCCTGCATGTTCTCGGCCAGGTGCATCACCGCGGCCTTGCTCGCCCCGTATCCGATCGCGCCGGGGAGCCCGGTGAACCCGGCGAGCGACCCGATCAGCACCAGATGCCCGCGCCCACGCGCCGCCATAGCGGGCGCCACGTGGCCCAGCACGCGCACCGCCCCCATGAAATTCACTTCGCACATCGCCTCGACGGCCTCCGGCTTCCATTCCGCGACGCTCAGCGGCTCATAAAACCCCGCGCAATAGATCATACCGTCCACCTCGCCCGCCGCCGCCACCGCATCGCGCACCGAGGCCGGATCGGACACATCCATCGGCACGACCCGCACCGTCCCTCCAATCTCTTCGGCAAGACTGTCGAGCCGACCGGCCGACCGCGCCGACAGGACAAGCCGCGCACCAGCCTGGTCCAATTCATGCGCCAGCGCCCGGCCCAGCCCTTCGCTCGCCCCGATGATCCAGAATGTGCGCCCCGCGATCATGTCACTCTCCCGCCGGTCGCATGGTCGCAACCAGTTCCGCCACCTTGATCCCGAACTTGCGCATCTGCGACCGGTTGAGGATCGTGCCGTTCTCCATCAGGTAAAGCCAGTCCGTGACATCGAGCACATGCCCGCCGCCCTCCTCGGGCAGGCGGATGCGGTATCGCATGGAAAGCGTCGCGCCGCTCACCTCGCCAGTGGCTTGCCCGATGATGTCATCGGCCTCGGCGGTAAAGGTCCCGTTCTCGCCCAGCGTCAGGCGCCATTCGCGGCTTTGCTCGCCTCCGCCGGCATAGCGGAAGTCCTCGGCCAGCGTGCCGGTGCTGCCGACCCATGTGCCCTTCATGTCCGCCACGAAGCGCGACACGACCTGACCGCGCGGGCCATAGATCATGCCCTCGGAAATCAGGTCCCCGGCCAGGTGTTCGCGAATGTCGAAGGCGGGGCCGGTGGCCCGGTAATGCTCGGGGCGCTGCGACTTGAACCCCAAACCGGGGCGCCACAGGGCAACACTCAGAACCACGATCACGAGTAACAGGGTCAGTTTCATCTCATTTCCACTTCCTGAGACAGCCGCGCGACCATCCAGATCGCAACGAGCTTGATAAGACATGGGATCACCGCATAAGCGAGCGTGAGCGTCAGAAGGCCCCGCGCATCGTTCGTCCCGCCAGGCTGGAACCCGCTCCAGTCGAGCAGCGGCAAAAGCGCCACCGCCGCCACCGCAAGCGCGAGCTTTCCCGCCAGCGACCACAGGCCGAACGCCTGCCCCGCGACCTGCCCCGCACGGCCGGTCAGGGCGGCGAACAAGGCCGGCAGGATCACCATGTCGGCCCCCAGCGCAGCGCCCGACCCGACACAGATGAGCGTAAAGCCCACCACCGCCCCCTGCGGCAAGAGCGCCGCCCCGCCAAAGGACAGGATCGCCAGCGACATCGAAAAGAGCAACACCCGCCGCGTGCCCAGCCGACGTGCCGCCACGGTCCAGAACGGCACCGAGAGCCCGGAGGCCAGGAAGAACAGGATCAGGAACGGCCCCGCCAGCCCCCCAAGCATCAGCCGGTCCTCGACGAAGAACAGAAACAGCGTCGAGGTCATCGCCACCGGCAGGCTGTTGACAAAGGCCAGCAGCAAGAGCCGCCCGCCGCCCGCCGACCAAAGCGCCCCGTAATCGAGGCGCCCATGGGACGCATCGCCCGGCCGCCAGAGCCCGCGGGTCGCCGTCCAGACCAGCACCGCCGCCACGGCCAGCCCGCCCCCGAAAAGCGCATAGCCATCGCGCCCGTCAAAGGGCGCCAGCAGCACCGGCGCAATCGCCGCAAGGATGATCCCCGCAAGCGTGCCCGCCTCGCGCCATCCCGCCAGCCCGATCAACCCCTCGCGCGACCCCGCCAGTGCAAGGCTCTGGCCGTAAAACAGGATCGAGCCGAGGCTGAACCCGGTGAACACCACGATCAGCGACAGCACCAGCCAGAGAACAGGTGCCACCGGCGGCGCCATGGTGAACAGCATCACGAAGCCAAGCGCCATCGCCCCGAGCGCCAGCGCGGCGAACCCCGCGCGCGCGCCGGGAAAACGGTCGATAAGCCGGCCAAGGAACGGGTCCTGCACGAAATCCACCACCCGCAGCCCGATCAGGATTCCGCCGACCGTCGACAGGTCCAGCCCCATCTGCGTCGTCGCATAGCGCGGCAGATGGATATAGAGCGGCAAACCAGCCGCCGCGAGCAGCATCGCGAAAAGACTGACCTGCCAATAGCTCATCACTGGCCCCTGAGACGGCGCGACAGCGCAATCGAGCGCGCATCGTCCGAAAGCCAGATCCCGAGGAACCGTTTGCGCAGGTTCTCGTGCCGCACCTCGCAGACACGCGCGCCATTGAACCAGAAATCCACCCTGTCACCGGCCTGCGCCACGGCCAGGAACCGGTCCCCCTGGGCGACATCGCGAAAACAGCTTTCGAGTTTTTCGAGGATGATCGGGTGATCGCGCCGCGATCCCTCGATGCGTTCAAGCTCGCGCGCCGTCGCCTCGACAAGGCGTTCACCGCTGATTTCGCGCCGATACGCCAGTTCGAGCGCCATCGGCACCTGCCACGAAAACCGTTCTCCACCCTCGATGTAAAGCGCCGCGTCATAAAGCGGCACACCGAACCAGCGCACGGTCACACGACCGAGGTTCTGCGCCCCGTCGATACCCGCCGCGACGATATCGGTGCGTGCCTGCCCCTGTCCCGGCATCAGCAGGGAAACCATGACAAGAAGTGCCGCCAGTTCACGCATGGACGAGTTCCACCTGCACCACGTCGGTCTGGGCCAACGCGAAACTCGACGCGCAGATTTCGAGGTAATACTGCCAGTTGCGCATGAAGGCCCGGTCATAACCCAGCACCTCGATCCGCGGGCTGGCCGCCACCAGGCGCTCGGCCCATGTCCGGCAGGTGCGCGCGTAATCCTCGCCAAAGGCCAGGCTGTCGCGCACGACCAACCCCGCGCTGCGCGCCTGCTCGGCTATCACGCTGTCCGACAGCAACATGCCCCCCGGAAAGGTATAGTGGCGGATGTAGTCGGTGCCCTTGCGATACTTGGGGAAATACGCGTCCGGCACCGTGATCGCCTGCACCACCGCGCGCCCGCCCTCGGCCAGCCGCGCCTTGAGCGTTGCGAAATAGCTGGGCCAGTAACGCTCGCCCACCGCCTCGATCATCTCGATCGACACGATATTGTCGAACTTGCCTTCGGTCTCGCGGTAATCGCGCAGCTCGATCCGCGCCCGCCCATCGAGCCGCGCATCGGCAAACCCCTTCTGGCTGGGCGAGATGGTGATGCCGGTCACATCGCGGCCCTGATCCGCCGCGCGCTCGGCAAACCCGCCCCAGCCGCAACCGATCTCCAGTATCCGCTCGCCTTCGCTCATCCGGGCCAGCGCGTGGTCGTATTTGCGGTTCTGCGCGCGCTCCAGATCGTTGTCGCCCGGTGCGAACATCGCCGAGGAATAGGTCATGCCCTCGTCCAGCCAAAGCTGGTAGAATTCGTTTCCGACATCGTAATGCGCCCGGATGTTGCGCGCCGCGCCCTTTTGCGAATTCGCCCGCAGGATGCGATCCACCGCGCGAAATTTCAGCCCGCTCCAGAACCCCGGGTAGGCGAATTTCGTCAACTCGTCGAGGTTGAGCGTCGCCACCGTCGCAAGCGTCTCGATCGACGGCGTGTCCCAAAGCCCCGCGACATAGGCTTCGCCCAGCCCGATATCGCCACGCACCGCCATCGCCGTGACCACGCTCCAATCGTGCAACTCCATCACCGCCTGCGGGGCGCCGCTGCCGAAATCATGGCGTTCGCCCTCGGGCGTGACGAGATGCAGGCTCCCCTTGCGGATGCGACTGCAGCTTTCCAAGAATTCGTGTCTGACACGTTTTGTGACGAACAGCATCAGCTGACCTCCTGTCTCGGTGGTGCGGGCCGGCTGCGATAGCGCGCGCCCTTGAGTTTCAGGCGCAACGCCTGCCAATGGATAAGTGCGATCGTGCGCAACGCCCCGAACGGCCGGCGCAGCGCGGCCCACAGGATCGACCGATCTGTCAGGGGTTTGCGCGCGCCCTGCAGTGTCGCCACGATCCCCTCGGCGCCGTTTTCATGCAGGATGCGGATGGCGATCCGGTCCGCCCGGATGTCGAAACGGAAACGATATGCGCCCTCAACGTCCTGAAACGGCGAGACGTGAAAGATCTTGCGCGATGTCAATTCCGTCTCCGGCGTGATCGGGGCGAACCCGTCGCGGTGGCAAAGGTAACTGTGGCGGTCGCCGAACGTGTTGTTGACCTCGGCAATGACCGCGCGCACGGCACCATCCTCCATCGCCAGCCAGAAACTCACCGGGTTGAACACGTATCCCAGGAACCCCGGCTGCGTCAGAAGCAGGATCTGCACCCCGTCCGGGTCCAGCCCCGCCCGCGCCAGGACTTCCCGCGCCCAGCGCACCCCCCGGCCCCGGCCCCGCTCTCCGCCGTGATGGCGGTCCATCACGGAAAAAAGGTTGAACCGGTTGCGCGAGAAGAGGCGCGGGGTGGCCCGCGCCTCGGGGTCGATCAGGACGTAATCCACCCCGTAGCGAAACGCGTTGCGGATATTACCGCGCCGCGCATGCGTGGTGCTGCCCGCGATATGTTCGGCGCGCAGGCTCAAACCGTCACCCGTTCTAGCGCACGCGCGACCCGCACGGCAGTTGCAAACCCGTCCTCGTGAAACCCGTGCCGCAGGTAGGCGCCCGCAAACCAGGTGCGGTTCTGCCCCTGGATCGCGGAGAGCCTCTTTTGCGCGCTCAGCGCCGCCTGGTCGAACACCGGATGGCGGAAGGTGACCTCATCATAGATTCGATCCTCGCGCACCGGTCGGGCCGGGTTGAGCGAGATGAAAAGCGGGTCGGTTTCGGGGATGTTCTGCAAGCGGTTCATCCAGTATGTCACGCCGATCGCAGGGCGCGTATCGTGATCCTCGGCCTTGTAGACCCACGAGGACCAGCACGCCCTGCGCTTCGGCATCTGCGCCTCGTCACAATGCAGTATAGCATGATTGTCCTGATAGGTCAGGTCCGACAGTGCCGCGTGCTCCTCACCCGTCGGGCGCGACAGCAGGCGCAATGCGTCATCGGAATGACAGGCAAAGATCACCTGGTCGAAACTCTCCGCCCCGTGGCGCGCGCTGCGGATGACCACGCCCTGCCCGTCCCGCTCGACCGCCTGAACCGGCGTGCCCGGCCGCAGGTCGCACCCAAGGCTGGAAAGGCGCGTCTCCAGCCGCCTGACATATTCGCGGCTGCCGCCCGAGACAGTCCACCACTGGTGCTGTCCTGTCACGTTCATCAGCGCGTGGTTCTTGAAGAACCGCACCAGCGTCGCCGCGGGAAAGCTCCCGATCTGCTCCATCGGCGTCGACCAGATCGCCCCGCAGATCGGCATAAGGTAATAGCGCCGGAACCAGTCGCCCAGGCGCAGCTCGCGCATCAGCTCGTCAATCGTAAGCCCGTCATCCGCGGCCGCCTCGGCGCGCGTGTTGAACCGCATGATGTCGCGCACCATGGCCAGGAAACCCGGCCGCCCGAGGTTGCCCTTCTGCGCGAAAAGCGCACCAAGGCTGCTCAACCCGTATTCCACCCGCCCGTCGTCGATCGTCGCGCCAAAGCTCATGTTGCTCTTCTCGATCGGCACGCCGAGATCGTGGAACATGGCCGTCAGATGCGGATAATTGACGAAATTGAACACGATGAACCCGGTATCGACTGGCTGATCCCCGTTGCGACCGGCCACCACGGTGCGTGCATGTCCGCCAAGGCGCGGCTCGGCCTCGAAGAGAGTCACATCGTGTCGCGGTGTCAGCCGATACGCGGCGGCAAGTCCCGATATACCACCGCCCACGATGGCGATGCGCAGGCGCTGTTGCGGGGGGGCGTCGAACGACATTGATGGTCCCTTCTTTCTTATACGGCATGGCTACGCTCGGCCCCGGCAATCGGATCAAACCCGAGAGGCTAAAAAACAATGCAAAGAAATCGCACGGAGGAGTGATCCACGCCGCGAAACACCACGTAAACACCGCATGATGATGCTTGATGACCACAGACCGCTTGCGGTCACTGCCCCCTGCGATACTCTTGTCGTCAGTATGACGTCAGGAAAAGAGCAGGCACAGGTGCGCAAGTCAGACTACTCGATCCAGACCGAATGGATGCTCGCGATCCGCGACGATCGGGATCGCAGGGCCTTTGCCCAGCTCTTCGATCATTTCGCGCCGCGTCTCAAGGGGGTCGTCGCACGGTCGGGCGCACCATCCGCACAGGTCGAGGACATCGTGCAGGACGTGATGTTGACCGTCTGGCACAAGGCCCACCAGTTCGATCCCGAGCGCGCGCAGGTCTCAAGCTGGATCTACCAGATCGCGCGCAACCGACAGATCGACATCCTGCGCCGCGAACGTCGCCCCGTGCCCGAAGAGATCGCGCAGCAGGAAGACACCACCCCGGACGCGAGCCAGGTTCTTGCGTTGGAGCAGGAAACCGAAAAGCTCAAACAGGCGCTCGCCAAGCTGAAACCGGCACAGCGGGAAATGGTCGAAAAGGCTTACCTGGGCGAGTTGAGCCACACCGACATCCAGGCCGAAACCGGCCTACCGCTCGGAACCATCAAATCGCGCATACGCCTCGGCCTCGAACGGCTGCGCCACGAACTCAAGACCATAGGTACGCCATGACCGGCATCGCTCACCACATACCCGACAACCTCCTGATCGCCTATGCAGCTGGCACCCTGCCCAAGCCCTTCGCGCTCGTCGTGGCCGCGCACGTGTCGCTCTGTGACGAATGCCGCGCGCGGCTCGCCGCGCATGAGGCCACGGGCGGTGCCATCATCGAGGACTCCACGCCCGAACAGATCAGCGAGTCCCTGCGCGACCGCGTGCTGGACGCGCTCGATGCGCCCTTCGACCTGCCAACGCCACAATCGCGCCAGGGGGTCTATCCCGGCCCGGTGATGGAGGCGCTCAAGGGCCACCCACCGAAATGGAAGCGGATGGGCATGGGCAACCGGCAATGCATCATCGACCATGGCCCCGAAGGCTCGGTGCGGCTCTTGTGGATCCCGCCCGGCCAGGCGGTGCCGGATCATGGGCATAATGGTCTCGAACTGACGCTGGTTCTGCAAGGCGCCTTCGAGGATGAAACCGGCCATTTCGGCCCTGGCGATCTCGAAGTGGCCGATGCCGATCTCGAACACACGCCGATCGCCGCCGACGGCCCGCCCTGCATCTGCCTTGCCGCCACCGACGGGGCGTTGAAATTCAACGCCTTCATGCCGCGCGTCCTGCAACCGCTCTTCCGGATCTGATCGCGCCCCGCCCGGAACGCAGCGTTGCCGCTTGCGCTGCCCGTGTTCGGCTGCCACCTTCGGCGCCGGACACAACGGCATCAAGGAGCGACGCAGATGGCACAGACAGGCGCGGACATACTGGCCCGGGTTCTGGCCCGGAACGGTGTCGATACATGCTTTGCCAATCCCGGCACCACCGAGATGCACCTGGTGTCGTCTTTCACCCACGACCTTGGCATCACCTGTCACCTGTGCCTTTTCGAGGGCGTCGCCACCGGCGCCGCCGACGGCTATGCCCGCATGGCCCGCAAGCCGGCCGCGACGCTCTTGCACCTCGGCCCCGGCCTCGCCAACGGCATCGCCAATCTGCACAACGCGCGCAAGGCCGCCTCGCCGATCATCAACATCGTCGGCGAACACGCCGTGGACCACATCGCCCATGACGCCCCGCTCACCGCCGATATCGACGGTCTCGCCCGCCCGGTCAGCAAATCGGTGGCCACCCTGCGCGACACCGGCGGGATCGACGCCGCCGTGACCGAGATGCTGGCCGAGATCCGGACCGGGCCCACCGGGGTCGGCACGCTGATCGTGCCCAATGACATCGCCTGGAGCGCGGCACAGCCCTCGAACCTGCCGCCCGCCAGCCCGCCCATGCCCACGCCGCCCGAGGCCGCCGCCGTCGCCGCGGCGGCCAAGGCCCTGCAAGAGCCCGGCGCGCTCCTTCTGCTGGGCAGCCCCCACATCACCCGCCGTGCCATCGAACTGGGCCACGCCATCGCCGCGAAAACCGGCGCCAGCCTGCGCGCCGAGGCGGCGACCGCCCGCACCTCCCGCGGCGGGGGCCTGCCCGAACTGGCCCGTGTGCCCTTCCAGATCGACGCGGCACTCGACGCGCTGGCCGATACGGGCCACGCCATCCTCGCCGGGGCCCGCGCCCCGGTGGCCTTCTTCGCCTATCCCGAACGGCCCAGCGCGCTCTTGCCCGAGGGCTGCGCGGTCACGCGCCTCTCCCCGCCCGAGGGCGATCTCGAAGCGGCGCTGGCGGCACTGGCCGATCATCTGGGCGCCAAGCCCGCCGAGACCTCGGCCCCCGCCATGCCGCCCCTGCCGCGCGGCGCGATCACGCCCGAGGCACTGGGCGCCGCCGTGGCCAACGCCCTGCCCGAAGGCGCCATCGTGGCCGACGAATCCGTCACCAACGGCCCCCACCTGCAACCGGCCTGCGCGGCATCGCCCGCGCATGACTGGCTCAACAACCGTGGCGGCTCGATCGGTTACGCGATGCCTGTGGCCGTGGGCGCCGCGGCCGCCTGCCCCGACCGGCCCGTCCTGGCCGTGGTCGGCGACGGCTCGGCCAGCTACACGCCCCAGGCGCTCTGGACCATGGCGCGCGCGGGCATGAACGTGACCGTGGTGATCCTGTCGAACCGGCGCTACCGCATCCTCGCCACCGAGATGTCGCGCATCGGCGCGGGCGAACCGGATGAACAGTCCGACCCGCTGATGAGCCTCGACAACCCCCCGATCGACTGGGTCGCCCAGGCCCGCACCTACGGCGTGCCGGGCATAAGCGTCTCGGACGCGCAAGACCTGCACCGCGAACTCGCCCGCGCCTTCGCCGAACCGGGCCCCCACCTCATCGAAGCGCGGATGTAGGGGGCAAGACGCACAATGTGCCCGGCCCCGGCCGACTGACCGGCTCAAGGGCGAAACAGGCCGCCACCCATGGGGCGCAATCCGACACGACAATCACCGAGGCGGCAACGGGGGGGGTTCGTCCTCGGGCGGAGGCGGCCTGCAGATCGACGGATTCGGCAAAATCAATTGATCGCATTGTTCAACGATCATGTCGGCCAGCTCATTACCCAGCCTCTCGCGAACATCTTGCGCATGTTCGCGACACTGCGGAACCGTCATCTCGCAGACTTCGGGTGACGAGGGGCGCGAGAAACTCCCACAGACCTGTGAAGCCCAATCCTGCGGCTCCTCGTCGATGCCGCTGGCCACACGCAGGTCTTGCATGTCATTGACCGTGTCGCAGGCTTCCTTGATATCAAGAGCCGTGACAGCAATGATCGTTGCGGCCCCCACGACCGGAACAACCTCCATCGGAACCGCCGCAACATTGCGGCCCGCGCCGCGCACCACGCGCTGAGCAATCCGTCGGGTCGATCTGTCCAACTCAGCGCGGGATTTCCGAAATCCTTCTGCCTTCTGCAACTCGGCCCTGCTCGCCGTCAAATTCTTCTGCGTGGCATCCAAATCAACCCGGGTTTTCTTCAGGCTCTCGCGCGTGGTGTTCAGATCGGTCCGGGTTCGCTTCAGGTTCGCCTGTGACCTGTCCAGATCGGTGGTCAGCTTCCGGTTTTTGGCCCGCATCTCCATTTTGTCAGAAGAAAGTGATGCATTTCTCGATTTCAATCGCGATGCTTCCTGACTCATTTGCGCCACGACCGACCGACCGATAAGCCATTGTGCAATATCACTCATGACCATGGTCAGAGGCGCGATCGTGAAGCTGGCCACGTTGAAAGCCAGCATCGCAAGCAGAACCAGCAGAACGGCAAAGCGCCGCAGCACACCGATGACACGCCGCAAGGTCTTGATGCCACCCACGAAAAGAAATGAAAGGCGTTCG
>NZ_JAWLDS010000008.1:0-72541 GCF_041686535.1 Aquicoccus sp.
GTGATCGAAGGTGCGCATGTGGCGTTGGTTCCGGTATTTGATGACGGATGAAGGTTATCGAAAGGTTAACAAGGATTAACCCTTCTTGCGAAGTGGCGATGGGATGCCTAGAACCGCGCCGCAGGGTATGGGGGGATCGTGTGAATGGCTGAACCGGATTTCGAGGTGAGACTGGCGCGGGGGGATGCGGATCTGCGGGCGGCGCAGGGGGTGCGGTATCGGGTGTTCGTGGAGGAGCTGGGTGGGGGGGGCGGACTGGTCGACCATGAGTTTGGGCTCGAACGAGACCGGTTCGACCCGTTTTGCGACCATATGTTGTTGATCGACCGGTCGAAAGGCCCAGATCAGGTGGTTGGAGTCTATCGCCTGATGCGGCACGGGCAGGCCGAGGACGCGGGATCCTTCTATTCCGAATCGGAATATGACCTCGCGCCACTCAAGGCCAGCGGGCGGCGGCTGCTCGAACTGGGCCGGTCCTGCCTCTTGAACGAGTATCGCGGTGGCGCGGCGATGCACCATCTCTGGCGCGGGTTGGGGGCTTATGTGGACGCCCATGACATCGAGATCATGTTTGGCGTGGCCAGCTTTCACGGGACCGATGTCGAAGCCCTGGCGCAGCCCCTTTCCCTTCTGCATCACAATCACCTGGCCCCCGAAGAACTGCGCGCGCGCGCGCGGGTTTTCCAGCCGATGGACCTGCTTCCGGAGGCGGCGATCGACCGACGCGCAGCCATCGTGCAGGTGCCGGCGCTGATCAAGGCCTACCTGCGGCTGGGCGGCGTCGTGGGCGAAGGGGCCTTCGTCGATCACGTGTTCAACACCACGGATGTCTGCCTGATCATGGATACCAGCCGGATGAACATGCAGCGCGCGCGGCTCTATTACGGGCGGGAGGCGGCGCCGTGACGCCATGGGATCCCTCACGGGAGCCGCCGCAGGCAAGGATCGGTCCGGCGGGCATGATCCTCGTCCTGATCCGGGGGGGGCTTCTCTCGGGCCTGATCTTTGGCGGGCTCGGCCTGTTGTTGCTGCTGCGGCTGATCGAACGCCCCTTGTACGGGATGCACCGTCCATGGACCCCCTGGATCGTTCAGGCGGTGTCTGCGATGGCCCTCAACCTGCTTGGCATCCGCTACCAGGCGGTGGGAAAACCGATGCGCGAGCGGGGCGCCGTGGTGCCCAACCATTCGTCGTGGCTGGATATTTTCGTATTGAATGCCCGCAAGCGGGTCTATTTCGTCTCCAAGGCCGAGGTGGCGCGCTGGCCGGCGATCGGGTGGTTGGCGCGGGCGGTGGGGACGGTGTTCATCAACCGTGATTCGCGGCAGGCGAAGACGCAACAGGCGCTGTTCGAGGACCGCTTGCTCGCCGGACACCGATTGCTGTTCTTCCCCGAGGGCACATCGACCGACGGAATGCAAGTTTTGCCCTTCAAATCAACGCTTTTCGAGGCGTTCTTCAGCCTTGGTGAGGCCCATGCGCTTCATGTCCAACCGGTGACGCTGATCTATCGCGCTCCGCGCGGTCAGGATCCGCGGTTCTATGGGTGGTGGGGCGAGATGGCCTTCGGCCCGCACCTGGCCCGGGTGATGTCGGTGTCACGGCCCGGAGCAGTGACGGTGATCTACCACAACCCCTTGAACGTGAATGATTTTCCGAATCGCAAGGCGCTGGCCAAGGCTTGCGAGGTGGCGGTGCGGTCGGGCCTTCACCACAGCCAGTTTGGCGCCTGAACAGGGCAGGGTCGGGCGGTTGGTGCATGTATTCCGGATGGGAATGGTTAATGTCCGTGCCGCGGCACGGGCCGGGGGGTGATCTTCGGCTGCTGCCCGGCTGCCATGCGTGCACCCCCTGACACGCGGCTCCAGGGACGCGCGCAATGGTTAACGCAACGCGCGCCTTCAGCCGCCGTGCAACGGCGCGAGGAGGGCTGAGAGGGCGGCCACGGGATCGTCGGCCAGCCAGATCTCGTCGCCGATGGCGAAAAAGTCGGTGACGGGGGCGAGGCTGGCCACGAGATCGGTATCGAGCGCGCCCTCGGCGACGACCGGAACCTCGATCATCTCGGACCACCATTCGAAGATGTCGCGCCCGGCGACGGTCCCGTCACCCAGCGGCGTGTCGCCGACCGGGCCGAAACTCACGTAGTCGGCGCCCATCTCGCCCGCGGTCATGCCGTCATGGCGCGAGGCGGCGCAATGGGCCCCGACGATGGCATCATTGCCCAGCGCCTTGCGCGCCTTGCGCACCGAGCGCGCGCCATCGGTGAGATGCACCCCGTCAAGCCCCAGCCGTTCGACCAGAAGAATGTGACGTTCGATCACAAGCGCCACGTCGCGGGCAATCGTCACCTCGCGCACCGCGTCGGCGGCGCGGCAGAGCGTGTCCTCGTCATGCGAAGAGAGCGCGAGGCGCAGGCAGGCGATCTCCTGCGCGTCGAGGACGCGGGCGAGCGTGTCGGGGAAGCGCGAAAGCTCGATCTCGGGGGGGGAGACGAGATAGATCTGCGGCTGATCGGGCTCGGCCATGGTGCGTCTCCTGAGAGTCGGGTTCTGGGTGCTATAGCGCGGGAAATCGCGCGGGTGCAAGCGTTTGGCGGGCGGCCCCCGGGCGTGGTGCGTGACGAGGCCGTGGATTGAGTATTTTTGCCAAGAAAGAGAGCCGGGGGTTTCATCGCGGATGGCCGTGGTTTATCCGAAGCCCGGTCAACCGAAGGATTGCCGATGCCGCGCGAAACCCCGCAACCCGCCTTTGTCCTGGTGCGTCCGCAGATGGGCGAGAATATCGGAGCCGCGGCGCGGGCGATGTGGAATTTCGGCCTCGACCGGATGCGCGTGGTGGCGCCGCGCGATGGCTGGCCCAGTGAACGGGCGGTGGCGATGGCCAGCGGCGCGGGGCGGCTGCTGGACGAGGCGGGGCTTTACGATGATCTGCCCGGCGCGCTGGCCGATTGCACCCATGTCTATGCCACCACGGCGCGGTCGCGCGAGTTGACCAAGCCGGTGCTGAGCCCGGAGCGAGCGATGGCAGAGGCGCGGGCGCGGATCGTGGCGGGCGAGCGGGTGGCGGTGCTCTTTGGCCCCGAGCGCGCGGGACTTGAGAACGAGGACGTGGCGCGGGCCAATGCGATCATATCGGTGCCGGTGAATCCGGATTTTCCCTCGCTCAACCTTGCGCAATGCGTCCTGCTGACGGGGTATGAATGGATGCGCGCGGGGGGTGACGTGGTGCAACTGGACGACTCGCCGCGCGGAGATTGGGCCAGCGGGCGCGAGGTCGAGGCGCTGGCGGCCCATTACGAGGAGCGGCTGGAGGAGGCGGGGTTCTTTTTTCCCGAGACCAAGGCCGAGGGCATGAAAATCAACCTGCGCAACCTGTGGAGCCGGATGCGGCTGAGCCGGGCGGATGTGCAGATGCTGCACGGGATCATGCGGCAAATGGTGCGCTGGAAGAGCCGTTGAAGCTGCGTGCGCGGCGGCTTAGGTTGAGCGCGGTTTTGGCGGAGGCAGGCGATGGCGGAGAAACGGTCGATATTCGAGGATGTCGGGGCGGATGCAAAGCGGGCAGCCGAGCCGGCGGGCGGCATGATCGACGCGCGGCGGCGCGGGGCACGGGGGGCCGTGCGTGCGTGGCTGATGCTGCTCTTCGCGCTGGTGGTGATCATGATCGCGGTGGGCGGGCTCACGCGGCTCACCGATAGCGGGCTGAGCATCACCGAGTGGCGCCCGGTGACCGGGGCGCTGCCACCGATGAACGAGGCCGATTGGCAGGAAGAATTCGAGAAGTACAAGGCGATCCCGCAGTTCGAGTTGCAGCACAGCTGGATGGGGCTGGACGATTTCAAGGTCATCTACTGGTGGGAATGGGGTCATCGGCAACTGGGCCGGGTGATCGGGCTTGTCTGGGCCGTGGGATTGGTGGCGTTCTGGGCGACGCGGCGGATTCCGCCCGGCTGGGGCGGGCGGCTTGTCCTGATCGGGGCCCTGGGTGGCGTTCAGGGGGCCGTGGGCTGGTGGATGGTGGCCAGTGGTCTGACCGGCACGATGACGGCGGTGGCGAGTTACCGGCTGGCGACGCATCTGGGGCTGGCCTTTGTCATCCTGGGCTTCATCGCGTGGTACGTCATGCTCCTGGCGCGCGAGGAACGCGACCTGATGCAGGCGCGGCGGGGGCGCGAAGGGCGGCTCTTTTCGCTGGGCACGGGGTGGATGCATTTCGCGTTCCTGCAGATCCTTCTGGGGGCGCTGGTGGCCGGGATCGACGCGGGGCGCAGTTTCACCGACTGGCCGTTGATGGGCGGGCAGGTGGTGCCGCCGGATGCGTTCGACCTCAGCCCGGTTTGGCGCAACCTCTTTGAGAATGCGGGGCTGGTACAGTTCATTCACCGGGTGGTGGGGTATCTCCTGCTGGGTTTCACGGTGATGGCGTGGTTGCGCGGGCGGCAGAGTGCGAATCCGGCAACGCGGGCGGCGTTCTCGGTGGCCGCGCTGGCAGTGCTGGCACAGGTCGTGTTGGGCATCGTGACGGTGGTGACCATCGTGCCGTGGCAATTGGCGATCCTGCACCAGTTCGGCGCGGTGGTGGTCTGGGTCCTGATCCTGCGGGCGCGGTTCGCGGCGCAGTATCCGATGGCTGTTTCAATCAGGGGATAGGATGATGAGTGCATATGACGCGCTGATGGCGCATCAGCGCCAGACCGAGGCGCTGGCGCAGGTGGCCGGGCGACTGGGCTGGGACCAGGAGACGGTGATGCCGCGCGGGGCCGCCGAGCAGAGGGCCGAGGAGAGCGCCGCCTTGCAGGCGGTGCTGCATGCACGGCGCAGCGATCCGCGTATCGGTGAATGGCTGGCAGCGGTGGACGAGGGCGCGCTCGACGCCGAGGCGCGGGCCAATCTGCGTCACATCCGGCGCGCGTTCGAGCGGGTGAGCCGGGTGCCCGAGGCGCTGGCCACGGCGCTGGCGCGGCTCACGAGCCGGGCGCAGGGACAATGGGCCGAGGCGCGTGGCAGCGAGGATGTGGCGGCGTTCCTGCCGGTGCTGGAAGAGATCGTGACCCTCAAGCGCGAGGAGGGCGCGGCGCTGGCGGCGGGGGGCGATGTCTATGACGCGCTTCTCGATGATTACGAGCCGGAGGCGAAGGCGGCGGAGTTGCAGGCCATGTTCGAGGCGCTGCGCCCGCGGCTGGTGGCGCTGCGCGAGGCGGCGCTGGCTGAGGCGCCCCCCAAGGGGCTGACCGGCGACTTCGGCGAGCAGGCGCAGATGAAGCTCGCGCGCAAGCTCGCCCGTATCTTTGGCTATGACATGACGCGGGGGAGGATCGACAAGGCGGTGCATCCGTTCTCGTCCGGGTCGTTCAACGATGTGCGGATCACCACCCGGACCAACCCGGGCGATCCGTTCAACTGTCTATACTCGACCATCCACGAGACCGGACATGCCTGCTATGAGCAGAATGTCGACCAGGCCTACGGGTTCACGCCGCTGGGGCAGGGCGTGTCGATGGGGGTCCATGAAAGCCAGAGCCGGATCTACGAGAATCAACTGGGCCGTAGCCGTGCCTTTACCGGCTGGCTTTATGGCGAGATGCGCGATTCGTTCGGCGATTTCGGGATCGCCGACGAGGACGCATTCTACCGGGCGGTCAACCGGCTGCATAACGGGTTCATCCGCACCGAGGCGGACGAGGTGCAGTATAACCTGCACGTGATGCTGCGCTTTGATCTTGAGCGGCAGATGATCGCCGGCGACCTGGCGGTGGCGGACCTTGAAGAGGCATGGAATGCGCGGTTCGAGGCGGATTTCGGCTTTGCCGTCGACCGGCCCTCGAACGGTTGTTTGCAGGATGTGCACTGGTCGGTGGGATTGTTCGGGTATTTCCCGACCTACAGCCTTGGCAATGTCTATGCCGGATGCCTGCATGAGGCGCTGCGCGCCGCGCTGCCGGATCTCGACTTGCACCTGGCGCGGGGTGACCTGGCCCCGGCCACGGACTGGCTGCGTGACAAGGTGCAGCGCCATGGGGGGCTCCATCGCCCGCGCGAGGTGATCGAGAAGGCCACCGGGGCGACGGTGAGCGAGTCGCCGCTGCTGGATTATGTGGAGGCCAAGTTCGGCGCGATCTACGGGGTGTGAACGGGGTGGTGGGCAGATTGCCCACCTTACAACAGCGCCATCCGCTCGGCCCGCTCGGGATCGGGGAAGGGGCGGTAGAGGCCGAATTCCTCCTCCGCGATCAGGTTGTTGACCGCGCGGTAGAGCGTGGCGACATGGTCATCAAGACTGCCCGAGAGGCGAAAGGCGCGGTCGAGTTGGGCAAGATCTGCCACCTCGATATGCAGGATGAAATCGCGATGCGAGTCCGAGGCGAGGTTGAGCTTGCGCCGGAAGAGGCGCCAGTGGCCGATGACGCCCTCGGATTGCAGGAACCCCATCCACTCGGACACGGCATGGGCAAAGGCCAGCGCCTTGGCCTCGTTGGCAAGGTCGATGGAGCAGGTATAGAGGTTCATCGCGTCATCCCCTCGAGAAATGGTCGCGAGGGGTATCGCAGGCGATGGTTACAATCAGGTGAAGATCTCAGCTTTCGCTGTTATCCGTTTCGTCGGCCTCGTCGCCCTTGTCGGCGATCCATGCGACGCTGACCACCTCTTCGCCCTTGCCGGTATTGAACACCTTCACCCCGCCGGCGCTGCGCGAACGGAAGGAAATGCCCTCGACCGGCACGCGGATCGACTGGCCCCTGGAGGTGGCGAGCATGATCTGGTCGTCAAGCTCGACCGGGAAGGAGGCGACGATCGTGCCGCCACGCATTGCCTTGTCGATTGCCTGCACGCCCATGCCACCGCGCCCGCGCACCGGGTAGTCATGCGACGACGAAAGCTTGCCCAAGCCGCCAGACGTAATGGTCAGGATCAGGTTCTCGGCGGCCGACATTTCGGCATAGCGTTCCGGGCTGATAGTGGCGTTGGCCGTGGCGGTGTCTTCATCCATTGCATCAACATCGTCGGCCAAACCTGCGACAGCGCGACGCATTTTGAGATAGGCGGTGCGCTCATCCGTGGTTGCCTCGAAATGCCGGATAACCGACATCGACACAACCCGGTCCTTGCCCTGAAGCCGGATGCCGCGCACGCCGGTCGAGCTTCGCCCGGCAAAGACGCGCACCTCGGTGGTGGGAAAGCGGATGGCGCGACCCGCGTCGGTGACCAGCATCACGTCGTCATCCTCGGAACAAATCCTTGCATTGACGAGGCTTACAGACCCATCTTCAGGCAGTTTCATCGCGATCTTGCCGTTGCGCATCACGTTGGTGAAGTCCGACAGGCGGTTGCGGCGCACATCGCCCGCCGAGGTGGCAAAGACGATCTGGAGATCGTTCCATTCCTCCTCGGGGCGATCGACCGGCATGATGGCAGCCACGGACACACCTTGCGGAATGGGCAGGATGTTGACGATCGCCTTGCCCTTGGACGTGCGCCCGCCGAGCGGCAGGCGCCATGTCTTGAG
Organism: Aquicoccus sp.; assembly: GCF_041686535.1. Classification (NCBI taxonomy): domain Bacteria; kingdom Pseudomonadati; phylum Pseudomonadota; class Alphaproteobacteria; order Rhodobacterales; family Paracoccaceae; genus Aquicoccus; species Aquicoccus sp. Next base: position 7,507 of record NZ_JAWLDS010000008.1, read on the forward strand.
CTTGTAGACCATGCCGTCGGTGGTGAAGAACAGAAGCTGGGTGTGGGTGTTGGCCACGAAAAGCGTGGTGACCACGTCATCTTCCTTGAGCCCGCCGCCCGAGAGCCCCTTGCCGCCACGCTTCTGGGCGCGGAAATCGGCCAGCGCGGTGCGCTTGATATAGCCGCCCTGGGTGACGGTGACGACCATGTCCTCGCGCTCGATCAGGTCTTCGTCTTCCATGTCGCCCGACCAGTCGACGATCTCGGTGCGGCGCGGCACGGCGAACAGTTCCTTCACCTCGCGCAGCTCGTCCGCGATGATCTCCATGATGCGTTCGCGCGAGCCCAGAATTTCGAGGTATTCCTTGATCTTGCCGGCCAGGAGTTCAAGTTCGTCGGTGACCTCCTTGACGCCCAGTTGGGTCAGGCGCTGGAGCCTGAGGTCGAGGATGGCGCGGGCCTGTGTCTCGGACAGGTTATAGGTGCCGTCCTCGTTCATCGTGTGTGTCGGATCGTCTATGAGGCGGATGTAAGCGGCGATGTCGGCGGCGGGCCAGCGCCGTTCCATCAGCTTGCGCCTTGCCTCGGCGGCGTCGGCGGAGGATCGGATCGTCGCCACCACCTCGTCGACATTCGACACCGCCACGGCGAGACCACAGAGCACATGGCTGCGCTCGCGCGCCTTGCGCAGTTCATGGGCCGTGCGTCGTGCGACAACATCCTCGCGGAAGTCGATGAAATAGCTCAGGAAGTTCCTGAGCGTGAGGGTCTCGGGACGGCCGCCGTTGAGGGCCAGCATGTTGCAACCGAACGAGGTCTGCATCGGGGTGAAGCGAAACAGCTGGTTGAGCACAACCTCGGCGGTGGCGTCGCGCTTGAGTTCGATCACCACGCGCACGCCGGAGCGGTCGGACTCGTCCTGCACATGGGCGATGCCCTCGATCTTCTTCTCGCGCACCTGCTCGGCGATCTTCTCGATCATCGACGCCTTGTTCACCTGGTAGGGGATCTGGTCGATGACGATGGCATAGCGATCCTTGCGCAGCTCCTCGATCCGGGTCTTGGCGCGGATGATCACGCTGCCGCGGCCTTCGAGATAGGCCTTGCGTGCGCCGGAGCGGCCCAGAAGGATGCCGCCGGTGGGAAAATCCGGGGCCGGGATGTAGGAAATGAGCTGTTCGGAACTGAGGTCCGGGTCGTCAATAAGAGCAAGGCAGGCGTCGATCACCTCGCCAAGGTTGTGGGGCGGAATGTTGGTGGCCATGCCCACGGCAATGCCACCCGCACCATTGACCAGCATGTTGGGAAATCGCGCGGGCAGGACCGTGGGTTCGCGGTCTTTTCCGTCGTAATTGTCCTGGAAATCAACGGTTTCCTTGTCGATATCGGCGAGCAGGTAGCTTGCGGGCTTGTCCATGCGCACCTCGGTGTAACGCATGGCGGCGGCGTTGTCGCCGTCCATAGAGCCGAAGTTGCCCTGACCGTCGAGCAGTGGCAGGGACATGGAGAAATCCTGTGCCATGCGCACCAGCGCGTCATAGATCGCGGAATCCCCGTGCGGGTGGTACTTGCCCATCACGTCGCCGATCGCGCGGGCGGATTTGCGATAGGGTTTGTCATGGGTGTTGCCGGCCTCGTGCATGGCATAGAGGATGCGGCGGTGGACCGGCTTGAGGCCGTCGCGCAGGTCGGGAATGGCGCGGCTCACGATCACGCTCATCGCGTAATCGAGATAGGAGCTTCTCATCTCCTCGGTGATCGATACGGTTGGGCCGTCGTAGGGCGGGCGCGAGGGCGCGCTTTCTTCCGTATTTTCAGGGGGTTCCGGCGTATCGTTCACGTTCTTTGCCCGTCTTTTGCTTGTGGCCCATATCTTGTTGTCAGGCTTATACCAGAGCCCGCATATGGGGTGCAATGGGCGATCCCGGCAGCCGTTGGCAGCAGGGATGCGAGGATGCTAACATATTGTTTTTGTTGAAAAGTAATTTTTACATGGCATGCTTTACCCCCAGCACAACAAAAGGAAGGACCGCGATGACCGAGACCGAAATGCTTCTCAAGGGATACGGGCTGACCACGGCGGAGTTTTTCTATCGCATGCCGGATCATGTCCATGTGCTCAACAGCTTCATCTGGCAGGAGTATGACCTTGCCCCGGATCACCCGAAACTCTTTGATTTCATTGAGTTCTGGCAGCGCGAGATCGACGGGCCGCTGCATTCGGTGCGCTTCAACCACCGCAAGCTGGTGGCGCCGGGGGAGTGGCGCAATGTCGTCGGCGAGTTCACCGTGCACTGACCGGGCAGCGATGGCACCGTGCGGTGGGGTAACGTCGATTTTTCGGCGAAAAACCGGGGGTGACATCCGGCTGCTCGGCGTATGATTTACGGCTGCCGGGCAAAACGAAAGCGTTAAGCAGGGCAAAGCGTTAACGCAGCGCGGCGGGTTGATCCAGTGACTAGGGAACTGCCCTTGCCCGTAACACTAGCAAAGCCACCCGGGCAGCCCCCCGCCGTCGGGCTTTGCCGTCTTGGCGACAACCCGCTTCAGCGGTGCGCGGATCAGGGGATGATGCGGGTGTATTTCACGCCCTTGAGCGTGGCGCCGATATGCAAGCCCGCCTGCCCGAAGATCACCGCCACGACCGGCGCGGTCGATGTCGTGGTCTCGGCGCGCAGGTTCTCGCCCATATCGTTGAACACGTATTCCACGTCGGCGCCCCCGGCCCAGCCGGGCGAGCGGCGGAATTTCGACAGCGCGTCCTCGGTCATGAAGAAGAGCACGTGGGCATGTTGCTGTGCCCCGATCTGGAGCCCGAAACTGCCCTTGGTCGCGGAATAGTAATCAACCGAAACGTCGTCCACGCGCAGCGCGCCGCGCCCGTAGCCGCCCCCGAAGCCGAAACCGGCCTCGGTCACAAGCGGCATGACCAGCATGCCGTGCGATTTCTCGGCCAGGTCGCGCGTCGCGGGATAGGTGTCATAGAGAAACTCGAGCGTGGTGTCGACGCGCGCGTCGATCTTGGCCCCGCCGCTGGAGCCGATGCCGTTGCCGCAGGCCGAAAGTGCCCCGGCAGAGGCGATCATGGAAAGCGCAAAGCCGCGCCGTGTCATCGGAGTCATGGGTTCACTGCCTCGAAATGTTGCCTTGGTTGCCCGAGAGCCGGGTTTGGCCCGGTCGTGGCACAAGTATAGGTCGATTGCGCCGGTCTGTCACTAGCCAAGGCGGGAATGGGCGGGAAGACGTACCCGGGCCGGTTTGGCGATCAGGCCAGTGCGCGCGCCACCGTGGGGGCGAAATAGGTGAGGATACCGTCGCAGCCCGCGCGCTTGAAACACATCAGCGATTCCACCATCGCCCGGTCGCCGTCGATCCAGCCGTTCTGCGCCGCCGCCTGGATCATCGCGTATTCGCCCGAGACCTGGTAGGCGAAGGTGGGGGCGCCGAAGCTGTCCTTCACGCGGCGGCAGATGTCGAGATAGGGCAGCCCCGGCTTGACCATCACCATGTCGGCGCCCTCGCGCAGGTCACGTTCGACAAGGCGCAACGCCTCGTCGGAATTGGCCGGGTTCATCTGGTAGCTTTTCTTGTCGCCCTTCAACGCGCCCGTGGCGCCCACCGCGTCGCGGAAGGGCCCGTAAAAGGCGGAGGCGTATTTCGCGGCATAGCTCAGAATCATCGTGTTCTTGTATCCGCGATCTTCGAGCGCGTCGCGGATCGCGCCGATGCGCCCGTCCATCATGTCGGAGGGGCCGATGATGTCGACCCCGGCCTCGGCCTGTGAGAGCGCCTGTTTCACCAGCGCCGCGACGGTTTCGTCATTGACGATCTCGCCATCCACGAAAAACCCGTCATGGCCCAGCGCATTGTAAGGGTCGAGCGCCACGTCGGACATGACCGTGATATCGGGGGCGGTCTGCTTGATGGCGCGGGTGGCGCGATTGGAGAGGTTCTCGGGGTTCCAGGCCTCTTCGCAGGTGGCGGTTTTCAGGGCCGGATCGGTATAGGGAAAAAGGCAGATCGCGGGGATGCCAAGGTCCTGCGCCTCGCGTGCGGCCTCGGCCACGCGGTCGACGCTGCGCCGCACCACGCCGGGCATGGAGACAACCGGGTCTTCGACGCCATCGCCGTCGCAAACGAATACCGGCCAGATGAGATCGTTCACGGTGAGCGCGTTTTCCTGCACCAGCGCGCGAATGGCCGAGGAGGCCCGGGTACGCCGGTGGCGGGTGAGGGGAAAGGGGGCCTGAACCGGTCTCATGCGCGATATTCCTTTTTCATGCTTGCGCATCGCGACGATCCTTGGGGGTTCGCCTTGCGCTGGCGCAATTCCAATGGCATGGAAGCCCCCGCATCTTCAAGGGTAGGAATTGCCGCGCGGCAAGTCTAGAAGGTGATCCGTGATTTCAGGGCCGTGACCGGCGGGCCGTGCAAGCAGGAACTGGGCCTTGGACTGGTATCAGACGATTTTCGAGTTGATCGACATGCGGAGCTTTTCGAACCTGTGGTTCTGGATCGCTCTGGCGGTGATGTGGTCGACCGCGTCGCATTGGGTGCTCGGCGTGCCGTGGGACATGGTGCTGCGGGCGCGGCGTGAGGGCGGGCAATACGAGTCGGATCTCGAGGCCCTGGTGCGGATCTATACCGGGCGGCTCATGTATATCGCGCGGGTGTCGGGACTTTGGCTGATGGGGTTTGCCTGTTTCTTTCTGACGCTTCTCGGGCTGCTGGGCTTCGTCTACGGGTTCGAGTTCGGGCAGGCGTTGTTCCTTCTGGGCTTTCCGATGTCGATTGTCGGGGCGTTGAGCTTCAATACCGCGCGGCTGATCCGGGACCGCGACGAAAGCGGAGATGCGCTCTATCGGCGGATGCACCGGCACCGGATCATCGTGCAGGCGATCGGCATGGTGTCGATTTTCGTGACGGCGCTTTGGGGCATGTTCCAGAACCTGGCGGTCGGGCCGTTCGGCTGAATGGACATGAACACTTCCACGCATATCACGATGGGCGGTGCGCCCGAGGGATTCGACGCGCGGCTGGTGCTGAACGAGGCCGGGTCGGGGCCGGTGGTGCATGTCGCGCGCGACGACAAGCGGATGGCGTCGATGGCGGCCAGCCTGCGGTTTTTCGCGCCCGAGATGCCGGTTCTGCGGTTTCCGGGCTGGGATTGCCTGCCCTATGACCGGGTGTCGCCCAATGCCGACATCTCGGCCACGCGGATGGCGACGCTGGCGGGGCTGGTGCACGGGGCGATGCCGGGGCGGTTCGTGCTTCTGACCACGCTCAACGCCGCGACGCAGCGGGTGCCGGCGCGCGAGGTGCTGCGCGAGGCGGCGTTCAGCGCGCGGGTAGGCGAGCGCATCAACGAGGGGGCGCTGCGCGATTTCCTCGTGCGGATGGGGTTCTCGCAGGCGCCCACGGTGATGGAGCCCGGGGATTATGCCATTCGCGGCGGGATCATCGACATCTACAGCCCCGGCGAGACGGGGCCGGTGCGGCTCGACCTTTTTGGCGACGTACTCGACGGGGCGCGGCGCTTTGACCCGGCGACGCAGCGGACGGTGGAAAAGCTCGACGGGGTGGAACTGGCCCCGGTGAGCGAGGTGATCCTCGACGAGGCGGCAATCAGGAGGTTCCGGCAGAATTACCGGATCGAGTTCGGCGCGGGCGGCAGTGACGACCCGCTCTACGAGGCGGTGAGCGCGGGGCGCAAGCAGGCGGGGATGGAGCATTGGCTGCCGTTCTTTCACGAGCGGCTGGAGACGCTGTTCGACTACCTGCCCGGCGCGGCGGTGACGCTCGATGACGGGGTCGGTGCGCAGCGCGTGGCCCGGTGGGAGAGCGTGGCCGACCAATACGAGACCCGTCGCCTTGCCATGGCCGACAGGTCGCGGAGCGACAGCGTCTACAAACCCGTGCCCGCCGATCAGCTTTACCTCGATGACGCGACCTGGGAGGAGGCGGTTGCGGGGCACCGGGTGGTGCAGTTCCACGCGCTGCCACAGGCCACAGGGCCCGGGGTGGTCGATGCGGGCGGGCGGATCGGGCGCAGTTTCGCGCCCGAACGGAAATTGGAAAACGTGAACCTTTTCAGCATTCTGAAAGATCATGTTGACGCGAAGATGACCGAGGGTCCGGTGGTGATCGCCTCCTATTCCGAGGGTGCGCGCGAACGCATCGAGGGGCTTTTGCACGACGAGGGGTTGATCGGGGCGGTCACGCTGCGCGATGCGCGCGGGATCGGCAAGCACGGGTTGCACCTTGCCGTCTGGCCGCTGGAACAGGGGTTCGAGGCGCCGCTGGAAGACCAGCGGCGGCTGACGGTGATCGCCGAGCAGGACGTGCTGGGTGACCGGCTCATCCGCACGAGTCGCAAGACCCGGCGGGCCGAGAATTTCCTGACCGAGGCGCAGGCGCTCTCGCCCGGCGACCTGGTGGTGCATGTCGATCACGGGATCGGGCGTTACCGGGGGCTTGAGGTGATCACTGCGGCGGGGGCCGCGCATGAGTGCCTCGTGCTGGAATATGCCGAAAGCGCAAAGCTTTACCTGCCTGTCGAGAATATCGAACTGCTGTCGAGATACGGCCATGAAGAGGGGTTGCTCGACCGTCTGGGCGGGGGCGCGTGGCAGGCCAAGAAGGCGCGGCTCAAGGAGCGTATCCGCGAGATGGCGGACCGGCTCATCCGGGTGGCGGCGGAGCGCGAATTGCGCAAGGCCCCGGTGCTGGAGCCGCAGCACCATGCCTGGGAGGAGTTTGCTGCGCGGTTCCCATACGAGGAGACCGACGATCAGTTGCGCGCGATCGGTGATGTGCTGGAGGACCTCACGGCGGGGCGGCCGATGGACCGGCTGGTCTGTGGCGACGTGGGCTTCGGCAAGACCGAGGTGGCGATGCGCGCGGCCTTTGTCGCCGCCATGTCGGGCGTGCAGGTCGCGGTGATCGCGCCCACGACCCTCCTTGCGCGCCAGCATTTCCAGAGTTTCGCCGAGCGGTTCCGGGGATTTCCCATCAATGTCAGGCCCTTGTCGCGTTTTGTTTCGGCGCGCGATGCCAACCTTACCCGCGAGGGGCTGTCGAAGGGCACGGTGGATATCGTGGTCGGCACCCATGCGCTTTTGGCCAAGAACATCCGCTTCGCCAATCTCGGGCTGCTGATCGTGGACGAGGAACAGCATTTCGGCGTCGCTCACAAGGAGCGGCTCAAGAGCCTCAAGTCGGATGTGCATGTTCTGACCCTGACCGCGACACCGATTCCGCGCACGCTGCAACTCTCGCTGTCGGGGGTGCGGGACCTGTCGATCATCGGCACGCCGCCGGTGGACCGGCTGGCCATTCGCACCTATGTGAGCGAGTTCGACGCGGTGACGATCCGCGAGGCGCTCTTGCGCGAGCATTACCGGGGCGGGCAGAGTTTCTATGTCGCGCCGCGCATTTCCGACCTGCCCGAGATCGAGGAGTTCCTGCGCGAGCAGGTGCCCGAGGTCACGTTCGCCGTGGCGCATGGGCAGATGGCGGCGGGCGAGCTCGACGACAGGATGAACGCGTTCTACGATGGCAAGTACGACGTGCTTCTGGCCACGTCGATCGTGGAGTCGGGGCTCGACATCCCGACCGCCAACACGATGATCGTGCATCGCGCCGACATGTTCGGGCTGGCGCAGCTTTACCAGATCCGGGGCCGGGTCGGGCGCTCGAAGCAGCGGGCCTATGCCTACCTCACCACCAGGCCGCGCGTGCCGCTGACCCCGGCGGCGGAAAAGCGGCTGCGGGTGCTGGGCAGTCTCGACACGCTGGGGGCGGGGTTCACGCTGGCGAGCCAGGACCTTGATATCCGGGGCGCGGGGAACCTGCTGGGCGAGGAACAGTCGGGCCAGATGCGCGACGTGGGATACGAGCTTTACCAGTCGATGCTGGAAGAGGCGATCGCCAAGATCCGCGCGGGCGAGATCGAAGGGTTGACCGAGACGGACGAGCAATGGGCGCCGCAGATCAACCTCGGGGTTTCGGTGTTGATCCCCGAGGATTACGTGCCCGATCTGGATGTGCGGCTGGGGCTTTACCGCCGGTTGAGCGGGTTGCATGACAAGGTGGAGCTTGAAGGGTTTGCCGCCGAGTTGATCGACCGGTTCGGAAAACTGCCGAAAGAGGTCAACACGCTCTTGCTGGTGGTGCGGATCAAGGAGATGTGCAAGCGCGCGGGGATTGCCAGGCTCGATGGCGGGCCGAAGGGGGCGACGATCCAGTTTCACAACGATAATTTTGCCAGCCCGCAAGGATTGGTCGAGTTCATTCAGGATCAGCGCGGGTTGGCCAGGGTCAAGGACAACAAGATCGTGGTGCGCCGCGACTGGAAGCGCGACAGCGACAAGATAAAGGGCGCCTTTGCCATTGCGCGCGACCTCGCGGCGAAGGTGACGGCCGAGGCGAAAAGGAACGCAACATGACGCTTGAGGCGGGGTTCCACGCGGTGCCGGCGGGGCATGTGGCGACGGTGGTGACCCATCTGGAGATGCGCGCGCCGGTGCCGGCGCGGCCCGAGCGCGATGTGGGGCTGGAGCTGGTCCGGATCGCGCGGCCCGATGCGGAATGGTACCGGGCGCTGTTTCGCAAGGTCGGCGCCGAGGACTGGATGTGGTTCTCGCGGCTGGTGATCGACGAGGCGTCGCTCTTGACGGTGCTGCACGACCCGGCCGTCGAGGTCTACGTGGCCCGGCGCGCGGGCGAGGAACTGGGGCTGCTGGAGCTGGATTTCCGGGGCGCGGGGGAGTGCGAGATCGCCTTTTTCGGTCTTGCGCGCGCGGCGATCGGGCAGGGCGCCGGGCGGTGGTTGATGAACCGGGCGCTGGAGTTGGCGTGGCGTGCGGGGGTGGGCCGGGTGCATCTGCATACCTGCACGCTCGACAGTCCGCAGGCGATGGGTTTCTATCGCCGGTCTGGTTTCGTGCCGGTGCGGCGCGAGGTCGAGGTGATGCGCGATCCGCGCCTGACCGGGCATCTGCCGGAAGACGCTGCGCCGCATGTGCCCATCCTGCGATGATCGGGCCCGCCCGGCAGCGGTGACGCCTTCGGCGAGAGTATTTCGGGCAAGATGAAGGGCGGCTGCGCCCGGTTCTTGGGGCGGTTCAGGGGTTGGGATCGGATTTCATCTCGGCGGCGAGTTTCGCCACCTTTTCCTTGAGAAAGGTCCTGGCCGCCTTGCCGGCGAGACGCACGCGCACCTCGGTGAGGTAAGCCTCTTCGAGGGTCTGGGACGAGGCGCCGAGCACTTCGGCGACCTCGAAATGGAGGCGGTCCTCGCCGGTCTTTTCCATGATGGTCACGGTGCTCTCGGCCAGGTCCGAGGCGATTTTCTCGATCGTCGAAGCCATCAGCGGGTGCTTTCGGTGAGGCGACGCTTGACGTAATCGCTGACGGCTTCGGTCAGTGTCTCCATGTGGTCGTTCTCGAAGAAATGGCCCGCGCCCTCGACCTCGGTATGGGTGACGGTGATGCCCTTCTGTTCGTGCAGCTTGGCCACCAGCGCGGTGGTGTCGGCGGGCGGCGCCACGCGGTCGCCGGTGCCGTTGATCACGAGACCAGAGGAGGGGCAGGGGGCAAGGAAGGAGAAATCATACATGTTGGCGGGAGGCGAGACCGAGACGAAGCCGGTGATCTCGGGGCGGCGCATCAGCAGTTGCATGCCGATCCAGGCGCCGAAGGAGAACCCCGCGACCCAGCAATGCTTGGAGTTCTGGTTCATCGACTGGAGATAGTCGAGGGCCGAGGCCGCGTCGCTGAGTTCGCCCACACCCTGGTCGTATTCGCCCTGGCTGCGCCCGACGCCGCGGAAGTTGAAGCGCAGCACGGTGAAGCCGAGCCGGTGGAAGGTATAGTGGAGGTTGTAGACGACCTTGTTGTTCATCGTGCCGCCGAATTGCGGATGCGGGTGCAGGATGATGGCAATCGGGGCGTCGCGTTCGGGTTGGGGATGATAGCGGCCTTCGAGGCGGCCTTCGGGTCCGGGAAAGATGACCTCGGGCATATGGGTTCTTTACTTCCTTCGCAGCGGTCCGCAGCAAACTTGACGAAAGTGCTCGGACGGATTAGAACAATTCTAATTCAAGTGGCGCCGCACGAGAGGCTGCAAGCCGCTTGATCAGATTGCGAGATAGTGCGAAGCCTGCCCGAGGTCAATGAATTCGCGCATATACGTCTGGCTTGGCAGGGGAGATGGCCCATGAAACTCAGCACCAAGGGGCGGTATGCCATGGTTGCGCTGGCGGATATCGCGCTGCAACCGGGCGGGGCCCTGTCGACCCTGTCGGACGTGTCCCGGCGACAGGATATCTCGCTGCCCTACCTGGAACAGCTTTTCGTCAAGCTGCGCCGTGCCGGTCTGGTCGAGTCGGTGCGCGGGCCGGGAGGCGGCTACCGGCTGGGACGGCCGGCAACCGAGATCCGGGTGGTCGATGTCCTGACCGCGGTCGATGAGACGGTGGACGCGATGCACAAGGGCGCTGGCGCCTCGGGGGGCCTGTCGGGCTCCAGGGCGCAGTCGGTGACCAACCGGTTGTGGGAGGGGCTGTCGGCGCATGTCTATGTCTTCCTGCACCAGACCAGGCTTTCGGACGTGATCAACAATGACCTGGCGCCGTGCCCGGCGGTGCCGGGGCTGTTTGCTGTGGTGGACGATGGTGGCGAAGCCGAGGCCCGGACCGAGGCGTGATGCGGGTCTATCTCGATCATAATGCAACGACGCCGCTACGCCCCGAGGCGCGCAAGGCGATGATCGGCGCGATGGACGTGGTGGGCAACCCGTCGAGCGTGCATGCCGAGGGGCGCGCGGCCAAGGCTTTGATGGAACGGGCGCGGGCGCAACTGGCCCGGGCGATGGGGGCCGAGGGGGCCGAGATCGTGTTCACCTCGAGCGCGACCGAGGCCGCGGCGCTGGCCTTGCTGGGGCGGGGGCTACATGGCGCGGCGATCGAGCATGACGCGGTGGCGGCCTGGGTCGATGACAGCCTGCCCGTGGATGGCGCCGGGCGGGTCGCGGTGAACGATCCGGCGCGATCCACGCTGCAACTGGCCAATTCCGAGACCGGGGTGGTGCAGGTGTTGCCCGAGGGTTTGGCCGTGTCGGACCTGACGCAGGCCTTCGGCAAGCTGCCGCTGGAGTTCCAGGGCTGCGGCGCAATGGCCGGGATCGTCTCGGGGCACAAGCTGGGCGGGCCGAAGGGTATCGGTGCGCTGGTGATGCGGCGCGGGATCGACCTTGACCCGGTCCTGCGCGGCGGCGGGCAGGAGATGGGCCGCCGGGCAGGGACCGAGAACCTGATCGGGATCGCGGGCTTTGCCGCCGCCGCAGAGGCAGCGGCGCGCGATGTGGCCGCGGGCCGGTGGGAAAAAGTTTCTGAAATTAGAAATATTCTAGAGTCATCTATTGCCGCCGCCGCAAATGAGACTATTTTTGTCGGGAAAGACGCCATGCGGTTGCCCAACACCAGTTGTTTTGCCGTTCCGGGCTGGAAAGGCGAAACGCAGGTGATGCAGATGGACCTGGCCGGGTTCGCGATTTCGGCGGGATCGGCCTGTTCGAGCGGCAAGGTTCGCGAAAGCCGGGTGCTGGGTGCGATGGGGCTCGATGCGACTTTGGCCGGATCGGCGATCCGGGTGTCGCTGGCCCCGGAGGTGACGAAGGACGAGGTGTTGCGTTTCGCCGATGCATGGGGCGCAGCCTACAGGAAATTCCGCGCCAGGGCGGCGTGAGAGCGAACAGGACGGAAGGAGAATACTGATGGCCACTCTGGAAGAACCGCAGGTCAAGGAAGGTGTCGAAGAGGAGACCGTCGAGGCCGTCCGCAGCCTGGGCGAGAAATACAAGTACGGTTGGGAAACCGATATCGAGATGGATTATGCCCCCTTGGGGCTGACCGCCGACATCGTGCGGTTGATCTCGGAAAAGAACGAGGAGCCGGAGTGGATGACCGAATGGCGGCTGGCCGCCTATGAGCGCTGGCTCCAGAAGGAAGAACCCAACTGGGCGATGGTCGATTACCCCGAGATCGATTTCCAGAACCAGTATTACTATGCCCGCCCCAAGAGCATGCAGGTGAAGCCCAAATCGCTTGACGAGGTCGATCCCAAGCTGCTCGCCACCTATGAGAAGCTGGGCATCCCGCTCAAGGAACAGATGATCCTGGCCGGGGTCGAGGGCGCCGAGGAGGCACCCGCCGAAGGTCGCAAGGTCGCGGTCGATGCGGTCTTCGATTCGGTGAGCGTGGGCACCACGTTCCAGGCGGAGCTGAAGAAGGCGGGCGTCATTTTCTGCTCGATCTCCGAGGCGATCCGCGAGCATCCCGAGCTGGTCAAGAAATACCTTGGTTCGGTGGTGCCGGTTTCGGACAATTTCTATGCCACGCTCAATAGCGCGGTGTTCTCGGACGGCTCGTTCGTCTACGTGCCGCCGGGCGTGCGCTGCCCGATGGAGCTTTCGACCTATTTCCGCATCAATGCGGAGAATACCGGCCAGTTCGAGCGCACGCTGATCATTGCCGACAAGGGATCGTTCGTCTCGTATCTCGAAGGCTGCACTGCGCCACAGCGCGACGAAAGCCAGCTGCATGCCGCCGTGGTCGAGATCATCGTCGAGGAGGACGCCGAGGTGAAATATTCCACGGTGCAGAACTGGTATCCCGGCGACGAGAACGGCAAGGGCGGGATCTACAATTTCGTCACCAAGCGCGCCGATTGCCGGGGCGACCGGTCGAAATGCATGTGGACACAGGTCGAGACCGGCAGCGCGGTGACGTGGAAATACCCCTCTTGCATCCTGCGCGGTGATGACAGCCAGGGCGAGTTCTACTCGATCGCCATCACCAACAACCACCAGCAGGCCGACACCGGCACCAAGATGGTGCACCTGGGCAAGAACACGCGCTCGCGCATCGTTTCGAAGGGGATCAGTGCCGGCGTGGCGCAGAACACCTATCGCGGGTTGGTGAGCATGCACCCCAAGGCAACGAACAGCCGCAACTACACGCAGTGCGACAGCCTCTTGATCGGCGACAAGTGCGGGGCGCACACGGTGCCCTATATCGAGGTCAAGAACAACTCGTCCCGGGTCGAGCACGAGGCCACCACATCGAAGGTGGATGACGACCAGATGTTCTATTGCCGCCAGCGCGGCATGGACGAGGAAGAGGCTGTCGCGCTCATCGTCAACGGCTTTGCCCGCGAGGTTCTCCAGGCGCTGCCGATGGAGTTCGCCATGGAGGCGCAGCAACTGGTCGCGATCTCGCTGGAGGGTTCTGTGGGGTGACGTATGGGGAGGCACTCGTGGCGTCCCGGCGCGGGGCGTTGATTTTCGCGGTGCTTTTTTTCGTTCTGTCACTTCTGGGTGATTATTGGTGGCAGCGCGAGTTTTCGGCCGTCGAGACCGGGGTCAAGGTGATTGTGGCCTCTGTCATCTTCTGGTTGCTCACGGCCTATCAGAAAATGGTGAAATCCCGATGATCCGCGAGATGGATAAAGGAAAGGGGAGTGCGTCTTGGCAGAGCAGGGCGACATGAACATGCGGGACAGGGTTCTGACCTGGCTGCCCTATGCGCTGCCGGTGCTGGGCGGGTTTCTGGGCATGGTCTGGGTCCAGGTCAATCGGGCCGATCAGCTCAACCCCGTTGTCGCGGTCGTGCTGGGCGTTGTGGCCGGCCGGCTTCTGGCCGGCCTGATCCTGCGACTGGTGCCCGCGAGATGAGTTCAAGGCACGCATATCCCGTTGCCCGGTGCGATTGGCCGCAGAATTGCACGGTCTTGCCACGGGGGTGCCTCAATTGGCAGCCACTTATCGCCTTGTGGGTGAAACAAAGCATGGCGGTTAACCATGGCGGTCGCACGGGGACATTCCGATTTCCAGGATCGGTTGAAGCGCATCGAGAAGAGGGGCGCCGGGCGCGCGCAGGTGTTCAACGCCGCCGATGGCTTGAAACCCGAAACCGAACACCGGGTATCACGGCGCAAGACGACCGGGTTCCTCACAGTACCGTTCGCCCTGATTCTGGGGGCGCTTTCGCTGATCGTGGCGCGGCTGGCGATCTTTCGTTATGGCGGCCTGCCCGAAGAATTCGCGCAGCCGGATTACGAGATGGCCGCCCAGGTGGGTCTGGCCGTGGGGATGGTGTTGCTGCTGGCGATCGTGTTCAACCTCATGCGCAAGCGTCATCTGCTGGCCTCGGTCATCGGCATCGCGCTGGCCATGACGGCGATGCACAACCTGGTGCACATGGCCCCCGGCGAATGGGCCAAGGTCTTCTCGCCGCAATGGGTCAGCGAGATTCGCGAAACGACGGAACCCAATACGCTCGAGTTTCGGGGCGCACGCTTCAAGCTGGGCTGAAATCTTCATTTGAAACAACCGGATGCACCGGACCGCTGCCCTTGGGCGGCGGTTTTGGCATGTGACAAGGAAAGGAAGGCGACATGTTGGAAATCAAGGGTTTGAAGGTCAAACTTGAAGAAGAGGACAAGGAGATCCTGAAGGGCGTCGACCTGACGGTCGAGCCGGGCAGCGTCCATGCGATCATGGGGCCCAACGGCTCGGGCAAATCGACGCTGTCCTATGTCCTGTCGGGCCGCGAGGGTTATGTCGTGACCGATGGGAGCGCGACGCTCGACGGTGAGGACCTACTCGATCTCGAACCCGAGGAGCGCGCGGCGCTGGGGCTTTTCCTGGCGTTCCAGTACCCGGTCGAAATTCCCGGCGTGGGCAACATGACCTTCCTGCGCACCGCCGTGAACGCGCAGCGCAAGGCGCGCGGCAAGGAGGAGATGAACGCGACCGATTTCCTCAAGCTGATCCGCGCCAAGGCAAAGGAGCTCAAGATCGACGCCGAGATGCTCAAGCGGCCGGTGAATGTGGGCTTTTCGGGCGGGGAGAAGAAGCGCAACGAGATCTTGCAGATGGCGATGCTCGAGCCGAAGATGTGCATTCTCGACGAGACCGACAGCGGGCTTGACGTGGATGCGATGAAGCTCGTCTCGGACGGGGTGAACGCGCTGCGCGATGCCGGGCGCGGGTTCCTTGTCATCACCCACTATCAACGCCTGCTCGATCATATCGTCCCCGACGTGGTGCATATCATGGCCGACGGTCGGATCGTGAAAAGCGGTGGCCCCGAGCTTGCCCAGGAGGTCGAGCGCGACGGTTATGCCGGTATCATGGCAGAGGTGCCGGCATGAATGCTCCGATCCAATCGAAACGGGCGCAACTGAAACAGGCCAAGCTGGCCGCGACCGAAGAGCGGTTGCAGGGTCTTTCCCTGCCTCAAGGCGGCGTGTGGGCGACCGAAGCGCGTCAGTCGGCGCTGGCCCGCCTGCGCGAGATGGGACTCCCGGCCCGGCGTGACGAATACTGGAAGTTCACGCGGCCCGACACGCTGATCCAGCAAGAGGCGCCGGTGGCCGACGTCCTTGCGCATGACGAGGCGCCGGTCTTTGGTGGGATCGACCGTCTCAAGATCGTGTTCGTCGACGGCGTGTTCAGCGCGGCGGAGTCCGATCCGCTCGACCTTGCCGGGGTCGAGATCGAGCGGCTGGCGGATGCGGCAAAGGCCGACATCCACTGGGCGCGCGAGATCTTTGGCGTGCTCGAGGCGCGCGGGCAAAGCCCGGTGGAACGCCCCTTGGCAGCCTTCAATACCGGCTTTGCCGATGATGGCGTCCTGATCCGGGTGACGGATCGGGCGCAAAAGCCCGTGAGCCTGATTTATCGCCATGAATCAGAGGCTTCCGACGCGATGTTGCATCATGTTGTGCGGCTTGAGAAAGGCGCCGACCTGACCCTTCTGGAAAACGGACCGGCGGCGGCGCGGTTCAACAAGGTGCTTGAGGTCGATGTGGCCGATGGCGCGGCGTTCCACCATGTGCGCGCGCAGGGCCGCGACCATCAGCGCCGGGCGGCAACGCATATATTTGCACGGCTCGGCGCCGAATCGGTGTTCAAGAGCTTTACCCTCACGGTGAATGGCATGCTCACGCGCAATGAATGCGTGGTCGAGTTCACCGGGGACGATGCCGTGGCGCATGTCGCGGGCGCCTGCCTCGGCGACGGCGATTTCCTGCATGACGACACGGTGTTCATCACCCATGACGCGGTCGCCTGCGAAAGCCGCCAGGTGTTCAAGAAGGTGCTGCGCAACGGTGCGACCGGCGTGTTCCAGGGCAAGATCCTCGTCCAGCCGGGCGCGCAGAAGACCGATGGCTATCAGAAATCGCAATCCTTGCTGCTCGACGATGACAGCCAGTTCCTGGCCAAACCCGAGCTGGAAATCTATGCCGATGACGTGGCCTGTTCGCACGGCTCGACTTCGGGGGCGATCGACGAGGAGGGGCTTTTCTACCTGCGTTCGCGCGGGATCGAGGAGGGGCCCGCGACCGACCTGATGACACTGGCCTTCCTGGCCGAGGCGGTGGAAGAGATCGAGGATGAGCGACTGGCCGAAGAGATCACCGGGCGGCTGGAAGGGTGGCTGGCGCGCAGGCGCGGCTGATGTCTGTTCTGGGCGATATAGCGGCCACCTATCGCGACCCGCGACGGGTGGTGCGCCGGCACCTGTCCGCCGGGCCGCGCGAGGATCGCGCGCTCGCCGTGCTGATGGGGGCCTGTGTCATCGTGTTCGTCGCCCAGTGGCCGCGGCTTGCGCGCGAGGCGCATCTGGCGGATCAGAGCCTTGCTGAACTGCTGGGCGGGGCCTTGATGGGCTGGCTCTTCATCGCGCCGCTGCTGTTCTACGGGCTGGGCCTTGTTGCCTGGCTGGTGGCGCGGGCGCTCGGGTCGCGGGCTTCGCCCTATGACGCACGCCTGGCGCTTTTCTGGTCGCTGCTGGCCTCCACCCCGCTCTTTCTGCTCAACGGCCTGGTGGCCGGATTTGTCGGCCCTGGGCCGGGCCTCACGCTTGTTGGGGCCTTGTGGTTCGCGGTGTTTTTGTGGTTTTGGGTATCAGGTATGGCCGCGGGCTGGAGGGGAACATGAAGATCGACTTTCAAGACCTTGTCAGAAAGACATTTCTGGCCCCGAACAAGGCTGCGGCGACGGTCCTTGCGATTCGACGTTCTGTGGCGAACGAAGTGCTTTGGATGGCGGTCATCCTTGCGGCGGTGCTCAACGCACTCGTCGTTTCGGTCAACATGCAGCTGTTTCCGCCCTCGCCCGAGGCCGCCGAGGCATTGCCGCCGGCATTCCTGTCGCCGGGGCTGTTGGCGATCTTTGTCGTGGGTGGGCTGGTGATCTCGGTCTTCGTGCTGCTTTGGGCGGGTCGGGTGCTGGGTGGCCGGGCGGACCTGGGTGACATGCTCGCCGTGATGACCTGGATCGAGCTGGTGCAGGTGGGGCTTCAGGTCTCGCTGACCATTCTGGCGCTCGTTCTGCCGGGGGTCTCACAACTCGCCGGGCTCGTGGCAAGCGTCTGGATGCTGTTCATCCTGGTGGCATTTATTGACAATGCGCATGGCTTTGGCAGCCCGATGCGCGCCGTCGGTGTGATGATCCTCAGCTTCTTCCTGTTGTTGATAGGTCTCATGTTCTTTCTGCTCCTGATCGGGGCAACGGCCGAAGGGGGCATTTGAAATGTTTGACGTCGAACGGGTCCGGGCCGATTTTCCGATCCTCTCGCGCGAGGTGAACGGCAAGCCGCTCACCTATCTCGATAATGGCGCCAGTGCGCAAAAGCCGCGATGCGTGATCGACGCGGTGACACAAGCCTATTCACATGAATACTCGAATGTTCACAGGGGGCTGCACTATCTTTCCAACCTTGCGACCGAGAAATACGAGGGCGTGCGGGGCATCGTCGCGCGTTTCCTGGGCGTGCGGGACGAACGCGAGATCGTGTTCACCAGCGGCACCACCGAGGGGATCAACCTTGTCGCCTATGGATGGGCGGCGCCGCGGATGGAGGCGGGCGACGAGGTCGTGCTGTCGGTGATGGAGCATCACGCCAATATCGTGCCCTGGCATTTCCTGCGTGAGCGCCAAGGCGTGGTGCTGAAATGGGTGGACGTGGACGCGACCGGGGCGCTGGACCCGCAAAAGATGATCGACGCGATCGGGCCGAAAACGAAACTTGTCGCGATTACCCATGTTTCCAATGTTTTAGGAACCGTTGTTGATGTGAAGGCGATCTGTGACGCAGCCCGGGAAAAAGGCGTGCCGGTGCTCGTCGATGGCAGCCAGGGCGCGGTGCATCTGCCGGTCGATCTCGACGAGATCGGGTGCGATTTCTATCCCGTGACCGGGCACAAGCTCTATGGGCCGTCCGGGTCGGGGGCGATCTATATCCGGCGCGAGCGCATGGAGGAGATGCGCCCCTTTATCGGCGGCGGCGACATGATCAAGGAAGTCAGCCGGGACGAGGTGATCTATAATGATCCGCCGATGAAGTTCGAGGCCGGCACGCCCGGTATCGTCCAGCAGATCGGGATGGGCGTGGCGCTCGAATACCTGATGGCGCTCGGGATGGAGAACGTGGCCGCGCACGAGGCGGACCTGGCTGCCTATGCGGGTGAACGGCTCAAGGGTCTCAATTGGCTGGGGCTTCAGGGGACCGCGCCGGGCAAGGCGGCGATCTTTTCCTTCAACATGGAAGGTGCGGCCCATGCGCATGACATCTCGACCATTCTCGACAAGAAGGGCGTCGCGGTGCGCGCGGGCCGTCATTGCGCAGACCCCTTGATGGACCACCTCGGGGTGAGTGCGACATGCCGGGCCTCGTTCGGGCTTTACAACACCAGACAAGAGGTTGACCGGCTGGTCGAGGCGCTGGAACTGGCGCATGATCTGCTGGGATAACGCGGTTCGGCGCTTGTGAAAGAAGCGTGAGACGCCCGGATGCGCGCACGTCGTTGTTCATGGTCGCCGAATCGCGTGACAAGCGTAAAGCTGCCGGTTAACCTGTGATTATCTGCTCAGAAGAGGATGAAACCATGAAGTTTACAAAATTTGCAGCCGCTCTTGTCACCGTCGGTTTTCTTGCCGCTTGCGCCCAGCAGGAAGAACCTGCTCCGGTCGTGGTGGAAGAGCCGGTCTATGACAAGTACGGCAACGTCGTCGAGGATTGATCGACATGTGTCGGGCGGCCGGCGTGGTCTTCGACCCTGATCCGGGCGCCCGGCACGCTACGCTCACACACCGAGCGGGTCGGCTTGTAATGTTGCCATTTGGCGCGCCCGTCGATTGACCACTGGGCTGAAGCGAGGCCGTCATCGCGTATCCTTCCCGCAATCCGACCGCGGCGGTAGTGATCCGGGCAAATCTCCTTGTACTGTCTGGAATCTTCAGCACGAATCCGAGATTCCGGATTGCGACCCGGGTGCGTCGAAGCTATAGAAGCACCAGTTGGACCCATAGCTCAGCTGGATAGAGCGCTGCCCTCCGAAGGCAGAGGCCAGAGGTTCGAATCCTCTTGGGTCCGCCAACATCAGTGTCCAACCAGTTTCCGTTTCCAGGAAGCGTCGAATGCCAGGGCGCGAGTTGCCTGATCGCGGCGGATACTCCAGGTCCCCCACGTTGGCGTTCCGGGAATTGGTCTGAGCGCACTTTCGAACATCATGACGCGCGACAGCGCCGCCGTTCTTTCGGACGGGCGCGGCAAAACGCTGTGATAGCGGCGCTGTGGCTAAGAATGGCGACCCCCTCGCCGGATATCCTCCAGGGCCGCGTAGAACGCCGGCAGCACGACAAGGATCAGCACCGTGGCGGCGAGCAGGCCGAAAACAACCGAGATAACCAGCGGTTTCAGTGTCTGGGCCTGGGTCGAGGCTTCCAGTAGCAGGGGGCCCATGCCCATGATGGTGGTCGAGACGGACACGAAGATCGGGCGGAAGCGGGCGCGCACGGCCTCTCCGGCGGCTTTGCTGGCCGACGACCCGTCGGCGCGGCGGGAATTGATGACCCCAACCAGCAGTATCGCATTGTTCACGACGATTCCGGCGAGTGACGCGGCGCCGACCAAGGACGGCATCGAGATGTTGTAGCCCATCAGGACGTGCCCCCAGATGACGCCCAGAAAGGCCAACGGGATGGTGATCATCACGATGAAGGGTTCGACATAACTGCGAAACTGGAAACTGAGGATCAGATAGATGCCGACCAGCCCGATCAGGAAGCCGCGCAGGATCGACGCGACCGTCTCTGCCGAGTTCGCGGCCTGCCCGCCAATCTCGAAGCCGAGGCCCGGACTGGCGATGGCCAGGTCGGGGAGGAAGCCTTCTGTCATTCGGGCGGTGATGGCGTCGGCATTGCCGATCCGCCCATCGACATCTGCCGAGACGGTCAGCGTGCGCAGCCCATCGCGCCTTGTGATGCTGCCCCAGCCGCGCGCCTCGGTGATCTCTGCGATACTGGAAAGCGGGGCGGTGTCGTCGCCGGGCAAGGCGATCTCGAAGGCGCTCAGGTCGGCACGGGCGACCCGGTCTGTGTCGGACAGCCGGACCTCCAGGTCCCAGGCCAGGTCGCCGCGCCTGATCTCGGCAAGCTGTGTGCCAAGAAAGGCCGCGCGCAATTGGCTTGCGACATCCGTGGCGGTCAGACCGAGAGCCTCGGCCCCCTTCGACAGGCTCAGCCGCAGTTCGGGTGCGCCGGGGCGCAGGTCGAGAATCGCGTTGCGCACGCCGGCATAGGTTTCCAGTTCTGCGAGCGTGACGCGGCCCGCCTCTTCCAAAGCGGCGAGGTCAGGATGGGTCAGGCGCAGCTCCACGGCAATGCCCTGCGGCCCGATACCCGGCTCCGTCAGGATCAGCGAGGTGACGCCGGGCAGGGGCCCGATTTCCTCGCGCCAGAGCGAGACGATATCATCGAGCGTGCTGGTCCGGGTCTCGGCACCCAGAAGATCGACCGCGACGGTGGCGACATGGGCGCCGGTTTCGCCTGCCGACCGGTTGCGGCCCATGCGGGTGATGCGGCGGATCACCAGCGGTTGCGCCTCGGGTTGCTTAGGCGTGAGGCGGGCGTTCACGCGGTCAAGCGCCTCTTCGACCTGCGCGACCGCCTCGGTCGTGCGCGCCAGCGGTGTCCCCGCGGGCAGGAGCAGCCGCGCTTCCAGCACGTCGCCGTCGATCTCGGGCATCGCCTCGCGCTTGACCACGCCGCCGCCCAAGGCGCCGACGGTCAGGATCAAGGCACCGATGGCCAGCCCCGCGACCAGCCAGCGCCAGCGGATCGCGGCATCGGCCAGACCGCCCATCCCTTCGCGTAGTGTGTCAAAGCCCGCGTCGAAGCGGCGGCGAAAGCGCGAGGGCGCGGTTTCCTTCATCCCGCCTTTCAGGTGGTGGGGCAGGATGAAGAAGGCCTCGATCAGCGAGGCGGCAAGCGCGGAGAGCAGGACGACCGGCAGAACTTCGAGCACGGCGCCCAGTTCTCCGGCGAGGAAGGCCAGCGGCAGGAAGACCGCGAGCGTTGTCAGAAAGGACGAGAGGACGCCGGGCGCCACGGCGACGACACCCGCGGTCACGGTGTCCACCGAAGCCCCTTTTGCGGCATGCACTGCGATGGAGTCCGCGATCACGATGGAATCGTCCATCACGATCCCGATCGCCATCAGGAGTGCGACGAGTGTCATCATGTTCAGGCTGAGCCCCGTCAGCGCCATCCAGACAAAGGCGCCGGCAAAGGCCACGGGCAGGCCCATCGCAGCCCAGATCGCGAAGCCTGGGCGGAAGAAGAGGCTCATCACGGCGACGACCAGCACGAGGCCGATCGCACCGTTCTGGACCAGCATAAAGAGCCTGTCGCGGATGATCGAGGTGACGTCCTGCACCACTTCCACCGTGATCGCTTCGGGCAAACGCTCGGTTTCTTCGGTCACAAGCGCAGCGACAGCGTCAAGCACGCGCAACGCGTCGGCATCCAGTGCCTTGGCCACGTCGATCAGGATCGCCGGCGTATCGTCGACGAAGGCGCGGTCATGGGACGGCTCGAAGCGTTGCTCGATATCGGCCACGTCGCCGAGGGTCAGGGTCGCGCCATTCGACCGGACCATTATCGGAATTGCGGCGAGCGTGGTGGCGGTATCCCGCTCGGCGGTGAAGCGCAGTGTGAGATCGGCGCCTTCCCCCTCGAGCGTGCCGACGGGCAGGTCGATGTTCTGGGCGGAGATCGCAGCGGCCAGGGTGGACGGGGTCAGGCCGTGGCTGTCAAGTTCGGCGCTGTCTGCCGTGATCGACAGCGTCCGGGTGCCCAACCCGCTGCGGATGACGTTCGCCACGCCCGGCAGCGCCGAAAGGCGGTCGGAGAGGGCGTCGGCGTAAAGGTCGAGTTCGCCCAATGGCATGTCGCCCGATATGGCAATGGATGTGACCGGGTCGGAGCGGTGCAGTTCGCGCACGATGGCCGGATCGGCACGGTCGGGAAAGCTGTCCACACCCGCGACCTCGGTGCGCAGCGAATTGACGAAGCGCAGCGCGTCATTGCCCGGCGCCATGGTTGCGACGGCGAGTGCACGGCCGCTTTGCGCGGTACAGTTGAAGGTCTCCAGCCCCTCGACACCCTGCACCCCATCCCAGAGCGGCGCACAGATCGCGCCTTCCACGTCTTCTGCAGCAGCCCCGCGATAAGGCACGGTGATTTCGGCCTCGACCGCGCGGAAATCGGGAAATGTCTCGCGCAACAGGCCAGGCGCGGAGAATATCCCGCCAGCCAATAACAGCAGCAATAGCAGGTTGCCCGCGGTCGGGTGGCCGGTGAACCAGCGGATCATTCCGATGCCTCGACAGGGTTCAGCGGCATGCCGGGGATCGCCGGGGCGATGTCGTCGAGCACCACGCGATCGCCCGGCGACAGCCCCTCGGTGATGACGACGCGCCCGTCCTGGGCAAAGGCCGGGGTGACGGGCCGCAGGTCCAGCAAATCATCGGCGCCAACGACCCGGATCATGCCGGCATGCAGCGCAGCTTCCGGGATCGAGATCACATCCTTCAGTGTCGTGCCTTCAAAGGTCAG
Source organism: Aquicoccus sp. (assembly GCF_041686535.1). Lineage (NCBI taxonomy): Bacteria > Pseudomonadati > Pseudomonadota > Alphaproteobacteria > Rhodobacterales > Paracoccaceae > Aquicoccus > Aquicoccus sp. The sequence continues at coordinate 30,457 of NZ_JAWLDS010000008.1, forward strand.
TCCGACCTGCATGTTCGGGACAAGTGGCAAGCGCCGGGGCGGGTCCGCGCCCTCATACGGATCTTCGACCTCCACGACGACGGGAACGGTGCGGGCGCGGGCATCGAGCCCGCCCTCGATCCGGCTGACGCGCGCGGTCCATGTCTGTTTCGGGTCCGACAGCGGGCTCAGGGTCACGTCGATCCGGGAGAACGGACCATCGCGCATCAGGTCGGCCAGCGTCATGCCCGAGGGGATGGTGCCGACAAGGCGGCGAAAGCTGTCGATCGGCAGATGCGCCACGACCTCGGCGGCATCGATGCCGTCACCACGGATGATGACCTGACCGGGAGCGATGGTCTGGAACCGTTCGGCGCTCACTTCGGTCACGCGAAGGTCGAAGGGCGTAGAGAGCGTGGTCCGTGCAAGCGACCGCCGTGCACCCGCAATGGCGGCTTCGCTCCGTGCAACCTGGGCCGTGATGCGCGCCTCGCGCGGCTTGATCAGCGCCAACGTGTTCTCCAGTTCCGCCACCGTGCGGCGGGCAAGAAGCGTGGCACGCTCGGCCTCGTCGGCGCGGGATTGTGGCACGTTCCCCTGCCTGACGAGCGTGCGCGTCCGCTCCAGGTCCGCCTCGGCCAGCCGAAGCCGGTCCTGCTCGATCGCAAGGATACGCCTTGTGTTGTCTGCCTCCGCCTCGAGTTGGTCGCGTTCTGCGGACAGGGCCGCAAGGTCCGCCCGCGACTGGGCCAGCGACAGTTCGTAATCTGCCGGGTCGATGCGTAGAACCTCGGTTCCAGCAGCGATCAGCCGGCCCGGCTCCAGATCGGGGTGGCGCCAGATCACTTCGCCTTGCACTTCGCTCACGGCGACCCACGTGTCGGCGGCGCGCAGGTTGCCCCAGGCAACGGCGGTGGGGCGGAGATCTTCGGCCGCGACGGTCTCCACGCGGACGGGCAGGGCAGGTACGCCGCTCTCGTCCTGCGCGGGGCCGGGGGCCGAGGCGATCATCCAGACCGCCACAGCAATTCCCAGAGCGATTGGCGGCAGGGCGAGGAGGGGGGACAGGCGCATCATATCACCCCTGTGTCTGGCGCATCCGCGTCGGCATGCCACCGAGCGGGACAAACGGGTGATAGAGCGCGACGCGCGCCACATGGACCAGTAGAAGCGGCTCGACTCCGGTCTCCAGCCCATCGGCGATGCGGTTCCAGGCCGCCGACATCGAGGCATTGCTGCGCGACGTGTGCGAGAACGGGCCAGCGCGGTGTGACCAGCAGATCGCAATGGCCGGTGTAAACAGGTCTGCCGAGCATCATGTATCCTTTGCGTCGGTCGCGAGTCGCGATTGCGGTTGTCGAGATGTTATGTTAGTGAGCGATAACTTACAAGGGGATACATCATGGCGACGCGGCAAAGAGCAGCGGATCGAAAGGCGCAAATCGTTGGCGAGGTGCTGCGGCTGGCCGACGAGATCGGCCCCGATCGCCTCAGCACCGCGGATGTTGCGCGCGCCATCGGCATAAGCCAACCTGCGATCTTCCGGCATTTTCCGACCAAGGGCGCGCTCTGGCTGGCCGTCGCAGAGGGCATCGCGGAGCGCCTGCGCGAGGCCTGGGCCAGTGCGGAGGCCGAGGCCGTCGCGCCGGAGGCACGTCTCAGGGCGCTGATCGCTGCGCAACTGACTGCGATCTCGGAAACGCCGGCCGTGCCATCAATCCTCTTCTCGCGCGAGCTGCAGGTGGATAATCCGGCATTGCGCGACGTGTTTCGCGGGCTTCTGGGCTGTTTCCAGTCACGCCTTGTCGCAGCGATCGGCGAACTTCAGGCGGCCGGCAGCTTGCGTCGCGAGTCGAGTGCGGAGGATGTCGCGGTCCTGCTGACATCGCTGGTGCAGGGCGTCGCGATCCGCTGGACTCTGGGCGCGCGCGGCTTCGCGCTCGTCGACGAGGGTCTGCGGCTGCTGGACGTCCAGTTGGCGTTGATGCATGGAGAGCAGGGCATTTCACATGACTAGGTCGCACCTGGTTCCCAGCATCGAGGGCGGTGTTGCCATCGCGTTCGGCGTCCTGACCGTCGCATCCGGCGGCACGACGCTTCTAGGCTCGCTCGACATGGGGGCTGTCGTGCCGTTCGTGCTGTGGTTCAACACGGTCGCCGGGATGGCCTATGTCGTCGCGGGCATCGGCCTCTGGCTGGGACAGGGGTGGGCCTTTGCCCTCTCGCTTGCAATCTTCATGGCGACGCTCCTGGTGTTCGCAGCCTTTGGCCTGCATGTCGGACGGGGCGGGGCCTACGACGCCCGCACGGTCTTTGCCATGGCGCTGCGCAGTGCGGTCTGGGGGAGTATCGCCCTTGCAGCGCGGCAATCCCCTCTTGGACGCGACCAGGATCGAAGCCGGGGCAGCGACTTGCCTTCACCGGTCCCGCCCGGTTAGGTTCGCCTTCAGATCAACCCTGTGCGCGGGTGCGCCGCAGGGGCAGGAAGGGAAAGGCAATGATGAACAAGGACTCCGGGAAAGGCAGGCTTGAATCGCTGCGGCAGGGCTCTACCGACGCCCGGGCCGTCGAGGCATATTATGACGACTGGGCGGACGGCTATGACGCCACGCTGGAGACATGGCAATACCGCGCCCCCGAGGATGCGGCGGATCTGCTCGCGCCCTATCTCGGGGACGGCGTGCGGGTGCTCGATGTCGGCTGTGGCACGGGGCTGCTCGGTCGGGCGTTGCGGCGGCGGGCCGAGGTGATCCTGACCGGGGTCGACATCTCCGCGGCGTCGCTGAAACAGGCCGAGGGCCACGGAATGTATGAGCGGCTTGTGAGGCATGATCTTCAGGTGACGCCATTGCCGGTGGACGACGACGTCCAGGACATCGCCGTCTCGGTCGGGGTGTTGACCTACATTGCCGACGCCGAACCGTTGCTGCGCGAGATGTGTCGGGCCGTGCGACCCGGCGGCGTTGTCGCCTTCACCCAGCGCACGGATCTGTGGAAAGAGCGCAGCTTTGCCGACATGATCGACCGGTTGGAGGACGACGGCCTCTGGCAGCGGCTGCAAGTCAGCGCGCCGATGCCCTACCTGCCGGGAAACGCCGAGTTCGCGGATGAAATCGGGGTGATCCACACGCTCTGTCGCACGAAATGACCGCAACAGACCCCATGCTGGCAACCTCTGCGGACCGCGCTTCGCGTGCCTGTCGGCTTTGGCGACACGGTTCGGTCTGTTGACGCCAGACATCCCATTGCCGGTGCATGATCGGGGCGCCAGCTCTACGTGCCATCTCGATTCAGGCATTTCTGGAGGTTCCGGCGCAGCTCACCCTTCAATATCTTGCCCATCGGATTGCGAGGCAGGTTTTCGCAAATGAAAATGTTGCGTGGCACCTCGTAATCGGCCAACGCATTCCGGCACAGCTCCTTCAACCCGACGGAAATACCCTCGGGCGTCGCGCCCGGGCGTAACGTCACAACAGCCGCGACATCCTCTCCCAGATCCGGGTGCGGGACCGCGACGACCGCCGCCTCGAGCACATCAGGATGGCGATATAGCACGGTTTCCACTGCAACAGAGGCAATCTTGAGACCACCACGATTTATCAGGTCCTTCTTGCGATCACCAAACCACAAGTAGCCATCGGGATCCAAACGACCGACATCGCCTGTTCGGATGCGCCGCCCGTGAAAGCTGTTCTCGGTCGCATCGGGGTTTCTGAAGTAACCGACGGCCACGGGCGCACCGGAAAGCGCTATCTCGCCCAATTCCCCCGTTGCAAGGGGCTGTGCGTCATCATCGAGAATCTCGATGGTCATGCCCTCCATCGCGCGTCCGACAGAGCCCGCCTTTTGCTGCATACGCTCGGGCGGCAGGACGGTCCCCGCCGGGCCGCTTTCGGTCATGCCGTAAATCTGCACCTGCTGCACCCAGGGCCATAGATGCGCAATGCGTTCCGTCAACTCCACGGGCATGCTCGCGCCGCCATTTGCGACCATGCGCAGCCCCGTCAGATCGTGGCGCGCAGGATCATGAGCCTGGGTCATGAAATTCAGGATCGAGGGCACACCATGGTAAAGGGTCGTCCCCTCATCGCGGACAAGATCGAGTCTGGCCTCGTTGCCGATCTGTCCCTCAATGACAAGGCCAGCCCCCGCGACCCAGCAGGACATGCCCGCCAGGTTCAGGGCCGAACTCGTGAAAAAGGGAAATGCGCCCTGGTATATGTCATCGGAACGCAGGCCCAACGCTGCCCCGGTGCAGCGGCCAGTCGCGATCATCGTGCGGTGGGTGTGCATGACCGCTTTGGCCCGCGCCGTTGTGCCCGAAGTGAACAGCAGGCAACCCAGCGCATCGACCGACGGTTGCTGTTCGATTATGGGAGTCGCCTCCTGAGCTGTCGGGTTGGCAAGCGGGGCCGGGTCAAGGATGATCGGCATTGCGTCGTCGAAATCCGGCTCGGCCCGGCACGCCACCTGACAGCCCTCGATCAGGCGTTCGTGACCCGATGCGTCGCAAAGCACAAGGCGTGGGGTTGTCAGGGCAATGGCGTGCCCGAGCTCAGGTGCCGCACTGCGCGTGTTCAACGGCACCGCGACCGCACCGAGCGTCAGCGCCCCGAGGGCCGCGACAAAACACTCCAGCGCCCAGTCATTTGTCAGATAGATTCCGAGGCGGTCGCCGGCCTTGAGCCCGCTTTGCCGCAGCCATGCGGCGGCGGCTCCGGCCGCCCCGTGCAGTTCCGAATAAGTCAACCGATGCCGGCCCAGCCCCTGTGACATCGCCGACAATGCAAGGGCCGTTCCCCTGTCCCGCGCCTGTCGCGCGAGCAAGGATGGAACGTTCTCTTCCCAGTCCAGCCCGTCCGATCCGGGAGGCGAATCCGTTCCGGACCGAGAAGTTTCTGATAACGGGCTGTGCATGGCGTGAATCTCAGGAGGTCGAGGCCGATTCTTTGGCTGCCGGGAGCATCATGCTGCTATCCAGACCCAGGCTTCGCGCGACCATTCTCAGGTAGGTCTTCTTGACGTCAGGCGGCAGGTCGGTGATCTCATGTCCACTGACGGCATAGCGCTCGAGCAGGTATTCGCGCGCGCCGATCATCATGTAGGCGATGACCTCAAGCTCGCTTTCGTCAAATCCACTTATCTCGTTTGCATCCCATCCGCGCTGAAGCGATCGTGTGTATCCGCCGGCCATGCGGCGCAGATACTGCTGGTGGGCCTTGGGAGCGAAAAACGCCGCCTCATTCAAGATCCGGTGCAGTGCCGGGTTGTGCTGAAGGTACTCGAAGTTTGCGTCGAGGCCCTTTCTCTCACGTTCCGCAAGAGTCTTGGCGTCCATGGTCGCATCGGCGATGAAGCGTAACATGGCTTCACCGACATGTGGCAGCAACTGGTCAAACAGGTCCTGCTGGTTTTGGAAATAGAGATAGATAAGGCCATGTGCCACGCCCGCCTCTTCGGCAATTCGACCGATCGACGCCTTGCCATAGCCATGTCGCCCGACGACGACCGCCGCCGCGTCAAGAATGGCATTGCGTGTCGCCGCCTTTTTTTCCCGTTTCGCCATGTGAACCTTCATTCGTTTTCAGAATCCCTGTCACACTATCCGACGAAACAATTCGTGGACAAGGCGAGGCCAGGAGTTGTGCCGTTTTAACTCGGGTTCCCGGCCTCGCCGCGCAACTTCTCGCGGATCATGTTCCGCAAGATGTGTTTTTGCACCTTGCCCGAGGCGGTGCGGGGCAGATCGTTCACTGCTTCGATCCGGTCCGGGCATTTCTGGCGTGCCAATCCATATTGCTTCAGGAAATCGACCAATTGCGCGACACTCGGCATCGGCGCCGAGGTTGCAGGGATCACGTAAGCGCATACACCCTCGCCCAGACGATCATGCGGCATCGAAACGACGGCCGCTTCCTTGATGGCCGGATGCGTGTGCAGCGCATCCTCGATCTCCTTGGCACTCAGGTTCTCGCCGCCGCGTATGATGATATCCTTCTTGCGTCCCGTCACGGTCAAGACACCATCGGCCGTGAGGATCCCAAGATCACCAGTACGAAAATAACCTTGTGAATCAAAAGCTTCCTTCGTTGCCTCCGGATCGGTATAGCCGCGAAACAGCGATGGACCCCGTGCAAGAATCTCACCTTCGATGCCTGGCGGAAGGGGTTGATCTTCGTCGTCGACGATTTTGACCTCCCAGTCGTTGACTCGACCGTCGCTGCGGGCCGCTCGGTCGGGATCATCCAGGCACCCTTGGGTCACCATGGGGCATTCCGAGCTTCCAAACACCCGGAAGGCACGACAGTTTTCAAACAACCTGTTGGCCCGGTCGATCAGAGCAGGTGGCACGGCTGCACCGCCACACGCATAGATTCGCAGGCTGGGCAGGCGCTCTCCGAACTTTTCCGCCTCGCTTGCCAACTCGGCAAGAAAGGGCGTGGCACCGATCATGAAATCGACCTGTTCGCGACGCGAAATCGCCAGCGCCTCCGCCGCGTCCCAGCGTTCCATCAGAATGGTCCGTGTCCCGAATTGAAACGGCATTTCCATTCCGTAGGAATACCCGGTCACATGTGTCACGGGACTTGGCATCAACAGGGTATCGCCTGCTTTCAATCCCCATGTCTCGAAGCTTTGGCTGAGCGGGCGACGGGATTGATTGTGCGAATAGAGCACACCTTTGGGTTGGCCCGTGGTGCCCGAGGTATAGATGATAAGCTTTGCGTCATCGGGATCGGCAGCTTGTAACGCATGGTGGGCATCCCTGCCGCGCGCCTCGATGTCCTCAAACGTCAATTCCCCGGCACCCCGCACCGTGGCGACAGCCTTCAATCCCGGCAGGTCCGCGCGAAGCTCCTCGTAAATCGCGCCGTAATCCACTCCGCGCCAGCGCTCGGGAATAAAGGCAATCCGCGCGCGACAATCAGCCAGGATGAAGGTCAGTTCCGCCTGCCGATAGATCGGTATGACGGGATTGATGACAAATCCGCCCAAGGCGCACGCCACGTTCAGGATCACCGCTTCAGTCCAGTTGGGAAGCTGGAAGCTGACGGTGTCGCCCGGGTGAAGCCCGATCTCGTATAGCCCGCGCGCCATGTCCGTCGCCCGCCTCAGGCATGTCGCATAATCCAGAGCGCCGCATTCATCCATCACGGCGATGTCGTCGGGATGGTCTTGTGCCATCCTTGTCGCGACGCCTGCCAGGGTCAGTCCCGGCCATTCGCCGGCCGCACGGCGCGCGGTGCGCTCACCGGGCTCGAACCGCAGCGGCCAGGACCCCTGCGCTGGGGATAGTCTTTCAGACGGCAAGATAACGCTCCTTGAGTTGCGGATCGGCATCGAAATCCTCCCAGTTCCCATCGAAAACGATACGGCCGCTATCGATCAGAATGACCCTGTCGCTCACACGGCGTGCAAAACTCAGGTTCTGCTCGGCAATCAGCAACGCCAAGTCGCGTGTTTCGCGGATGCGCGTGATATGCGCGGCCATTTCATCGACAACGACCGGTGCCAGACCTTCTACGGGTTCATCCAGCAAGAGAAGGCGTGGTGCCCCCATCAATCCCCGTGCCACTGCGACAATCTGCTGTTGGCCGCCACTGAGTTGGTAGCCTGCTCGCTGCTTGAGCGGTTTCAGCAAGGGGAAGAGGTCATAAAGTTCGTCGCTGGCGATAACCGATCCGATGCGCGCCGCATGGCGGCCCAACTCGATGTTTTCAGCCACAGTGATGTTGGGATAGATGCGACGATCCTCAGGGACGAGAACCAGACCACGTTTCGTGCGCATATCAATGGGCACATCCGCCAGATCCTCCCCGTCAAAGCGAACCTCGCCGACAACGCGCGGCCCAGCATCGAGCAGGCTCTTCATCAACGTGGATTTTCCTGCGCCATTACGCCCCAAGAGTGCGACGCATTCGCCCGGTGCCACGTCCAGTTCTACATCCTGGATGATATGGCTGCCGCCGTAATAGGCATTCAATCCTCGGACCGACAACAATGGTTCAGTGCTGGCCAAGATAGACCTCCCTCACACGTGCATCAGCGCGCACCTCATGCGGCTCGCCCGAAGCGATTATTTCGCCGTGGTGCAGCACCGTGAGGCGCGTCGCCAGACCGAAAACAACCTCCATGTCATGCTCGGTCAGCAAGAGCGTCAGCCCGTAACGCTCACGCACCTGCGCAACCAGCCGAACAGCCTCGGCCCTGTCTGACGGAGACATGCCCGCCGTCGGCTCATCGAGCATCAGTATCTGAGGGCGCAGTGCAAGGCTCATCGCAAGTTCGAGCCGCTTCTTGTCGCCATGCGACAAGGTGCCGGCAGACTCGTCGCGCGTATCCTCAAGTCCCAGTTCAAGCACCAGACGCTCGGCCTCGTCCATCACTGCGCGGCGTGGTGCGATGTGACCGAAGCTCGACCATAACCCTTTGTCCTTGCGTTCGCGGGTCTCGATCGCGACGATCAGGTTTTCGAATGCCGACATCATCGGAAATATGCGTGCCACCTGGAACGAACGCCCGATTCCGCGCTGCACCCGCTCCCAGCCGGCCAATTGAGTTACGTCCTCCCCGGCCAATGTGATCGTGCCACTATTGATCCTTGTTTCACCGCTCAGGCAGCGGAAGAGGGTGGTCTTGCCGGCGCCATTTGGCCCGATCACCACATGAGCCTCACCATCTTCGAGATCGAAGTCGACGTTTTCCAGCACCTTGACAAGCCCGTAGGATTTATGGATCGCACGGGCTTCCATGATCCGTGTCATTGGCCTGCCTCCGATTTTCCGGATTGTTCATGTTGGGCTGGACTTGACCCCTCTGCCATCCGCCTTGCCTTTTTTCGTCGACGCTTGAGCAGTCCCAGAAGGCCACCGGGGATCATGAGAACGACTGCCAATAGCAATATGCCGACGGTGATCTCGGACAGGCCATGCATCGTGCGCGTTCCAAAGTCGATTGCACCGAAAAGTATTGCCCCGACAGCAGGACCCCAAAAATATCCGGCCCCACCCAGGAGCGTGAACAGAATGGGCTGCGTCGAAACGGTCCAGTATGCGATCTCAGGAGACGCGATCTGGGTAAACGGCACCATGACTGCGCCGCAGAAGGCAGCGATGGTGCCAGAAAGCACGAAAGCTGTCAGTTGCCAGACCTGGACATGCACACCCAGAAATGCCGTGCGGGTCATGTCTTGACGAATGGCTTGTATCAAACGGCCTGCCGGCGAGTTCTGAAAACACCACAACATCGTTGCAACCAGCGCCATCACGACAATGATGAAGTAGTAGTAAGAGGTCGCGCTTGTCAGATCGATACTGAACACACCCAGGTCGATAACGGGTCGGCGAATGCCGACCAATCCGTCATTGCGACCCAAGAAGGTGGTTTTGGTGATCAAGATGTGGACAAGCTCGGAAAAGGCGAGGGTCAGAACGGCGAAATAGACACCGCTCGCCCGCCTCAGGGCGATGATCCCGAAAAGCAGCGCGATGAGCCCACCGCAGGCGGCGCCGAGTGCCAGCCCTATGACGAAGGGCACTTCAGGCATGCGAAGTGAAACGACTGCCATGGCATAGGCCCCGCCACCGAAGAACATCGCATGGCCAAAACTGAGAAGCCCAGCGCCCGAGAACAGCAGGTTCCAGGACAGACCGAAAACGATGTTGATCGCAACCAGGCCGGCGAGAAACATCAAGCCGCTATTGGCTACAAATGGCACCACGGCAAAGGCGGCGAGGCCGCATCCCGCGATCATGAGATTGGTGCGAAACCTTGCGCGATAATCGATCATGCGGTCTGCTCCTTGCCCATGATGCCTTCCGGCTTGACCAGGAGGATGATGGCAAGCGCCAAGAGGAAGAAAATTCCCGGGTATTGCGGAAAGAAGTAGGTTCCAAAGCTTTCGATCAGCCCCAGCAACAGAGCGCCCAGAAACGCACCTCGGATGGATCCCATGCCCCCGACGATCACCACACCAAAAGCCTGCAAAAGGAAGATCCCGCCCAGCTCCGGCGAAAGGCTCTGGTTCGGCATCAAAAGCGCACCGGCGACACCAGCCATCGCGAAACTGAAGATCACGGTGATCAGGTAGATCCGCTTGACGTTCAATCCAAGAAGCTGCGCCATCCAGGGATCGGCGGCGACGACGCGGATCAGCTGGCCCAGCTGGGTGCGCGAAATGAACAGCTCAAGCCCGATATAGGCCAAAACCCCGCACAAGATGATGAAGATGGTAAAGGTCGGCATGAATACATTGCCCACGAACACGACCGAGTTAAGCGCGGGTGGCGGCATCACACCAAGGTAGTTCAATCCCCAGATCAACTGGACAGCTCCGCCGCAGACCAGCAGCAACGCATAAGTGGCGATCAGCGAATAGGCGTCCTCGACGTCGCGCAAACGGCGAAAGACCAGTGCATCAACCGCCCAACCCAAAAGTCCGACGACGAGACCGGCCAGCATTGCACCAACGAGGTAAAGCCAGAGCGGCAAGGATCCCCCCATGCCTGTCATGAGCGAATAAGACACATATGCCCCGATCATGAAGAACCCTCCATGAGCAAAGTTAAGTATGTGCAGAATGCCGAAAATCAGGGTCAGCCCGGCCGCGACAAGAAAGGTCGCCATGGCCCAGGCCAGCCCGTTGAACACGGTCAGGCCGATGTCATACAGCATCTATTTTGCTCCGGTTGGCTAGGGGCGGGGAAAGATTCCCCGCCCGGACTCTCGCATCCCCTGCTCAGAGGGCGTCAGTGTCAAGCATCTGGCCGGGACGCGCGGCCTCGATGACCTTCTCACCATCAAGCGAAACATAGTCAGTCACTTCAAAACCGTCGGGTGCCGAGGTCGAGGGCTCGATGAATGCCAGTTCGGCATTCTTGATGGCTTGGTTATCCTCGGCCCGAATGTGGCGCACCCCGGTGGCGCTGTCAAAGCTCAGTCCCTTGAGCGCTGCGATGACGTCGCCGCTTTCGGTGCTGTCCGCCTTTTCGATAGCACCCGCATAGGCCAGTATCGCGGCATGGGCCTCGGCAGCCCAGCCCATCGGATACTTGTCTCCGGTTCTTTCCACGTAACGCTCATACAGGTTGTCGGAAAGCGGATTGCCCTTGTTGGCCTCGAAATACCAATGGAACCCTGACCAGTGCGCGGGCGTTTCTTCCTTCATCGCGGTCGCCACGAGAAACTCATTTGCAGAGTCAAGCAGGACGTCGATCTTGTCGAAGAGCCCGAATGGGTTGGCTTGCTGATAGAGCGTGACCGCATCACCCCCATAGACCGAGGTGTAGATGCCTTCGACATCCTGGCGCATCGCTTGCGCGATGTAGTTGCGATAGTCGCCTGACCCGTAAGGGACCAGGATCGGATCCGAAATCACCGCCTCTTCTCCGGTCAATTCCGGAATGACCTTGCGCATGGTCGCTTCGAAAATCTTCCAGGTGGTGCGCCCGTATTCATGATCCGGGATGATGCCACCCCATTTGCGCAACTCGGGCCGGCTGGTCGCGATATGCCGCACCAACCCTGCGTTCCGGCTGACCGGACTGTCGCCCACGCGGAATACATGCGAGTTGTAGTTCTCGTGATTGAGCTTTTCGGTGCCCGCACCCGAGGTGATGACAACGCCACCCTCGCTCTCCATGAGAGACCCCATGGCCAAGGCCACGGCACTCGAGATGGTGCCGAGCTGCAAGTTGGCTCCCTCTCCGATCAGTTCGCGTGCGGCGACGGAAGCGTCGTTGGGATTCGCCTTCGAATCTCGGAACATCAGCGCAACTTCGCGTCCGTTGATCCCGCCATTCGCATTGACGTGTTCAACCGCGATCTCCGCTCCTTCGCGCACGAAATTGCCGATCAGTTGCGCAGGGCCGCTCAAAGGGGTCACGACACCAATGTTGATCGGTCCCGATTGCGCCACTGCGCTGCGCAGGTTGACAAAAGGCATTGCCATGCCCGCGACTGCCATGCCCTTGACCAAAGCACGCCGGTTCATCTTGTTAGCCATTCCAGTCTCCTCCCTAGATGGTGATCCAACCTTCGCGGTCAGATCTATTCCCCCGTGAACACGGGTTTGCGCTTTTCGCGGAATGCGGCAACCGCCTCGCGATGATCCTTCGAAACGTTCGACATGGACTCGTAGGCAACGCCGGTATCCATGATGGAATGAGCCAGTTGCTTGAGCCCGATATTGGTCGTCACTTTTGTCCAGCGGATTGCCTTGCGTGCACCAGATGCCAGACGGTGCGCGAGAGCGTAGACATCCTCGTCAAGCTTGTCGGCCGGCACGGCGCGGTTGATCAAGCCCATGTGCGCCGCCTCGGCGGCCGGGATGGGATCGCCGGTGAGCAGGTATTCCTTGGCTCGCAAATAGCCGATCATCTGCGGCCAGAGGATCGCACCACCGTCACCTGCGACAAGGCCGATCGACACATGCGGATCGCCGATCTTGGCCGTGTCCACCGCAACGACGACATCACAGGTCAGTGCAATGGTGGCGCCCAGGCCGATGGCATGACCGTTCATCCGGCAGATAAGAGGCTTTTCCATGTCAAGCTGACTGAAAATGATGCGCTTGGCCTCGACCGCCGTCACCTCGAAGCGCGCGGGATCGTCGATTGCGTCCTGCATCCAGTCCACATCGCCCCCGGCGCAAAATGCGCGGCCCGCCCCTGTCAGAACGATCACGTCCGAGTCCGGATCGTCATTCAGATCGACGAACACGCTGGAAAGTTCCGAATGCAGCTTGGCATTCACCGCGTTCAGCGTTTCCGGCAGGTTCAAGGTCACGGTCAGCACCCGGCCGTCGCGCTTGAACGTCATCGTCTCGTATTTTTCAAACCTGTCCATGTCTCTCCTCCCAATGTCTCGTTCATCCACTCGCGCTCAGCAGGGTTTGCCGATGCGTTTCGCCACCGCCCAACATGACTTGCAACATCTTGATCCGCCGGAGCCCTGCTCCCAAGGGCAGGTCATCGGTCATGCCGACACCGCCATGAAGCTGGATCGCCTCTTTCGCGATATGCAGGGCACGGTCTATACTGCCCGTCACAGCCTGGGAAAGCGGGCGCGACTGCGCGTTGCCTTCCTCTGCCGCCCGGGCCGTTGCAAGAGCGAGCGAGCGGATTTCCTCCAGTGCGATGAACATGTCCGCCAGCCGATGTTGCAGTGCCTGGAAGCGGCCGATGGGCTGTCCGAATTGCTCGCGCTGCTTGACATAGGTGAGTGTCGCGTCGAAGAGCGACTTGCATAGACCGGTGCATTCTGCCGTCATCGTTGCCGCATGACAAAGGCGCGCCCTGTCCTGCACCGTCCGCGCGGGATCACCAGAAGCAAGGATCATCTCGGGGCGCACGGCCATGTCCGAGAGTGCGAGGTCAACCTGGGTGGTGCCATCCATGGCGCGAAAACCGTGCTTGCCGATCCCCTCGGCATCTGCGTCGATCAGAACCGTGATGTCATCAAGCGCAAGCACCACCACCTGCGCGGCATCGCCCATCGCAACCGCCGGAAATCGCCCGGACAGGCGAATATCGGACCCCGTTCGGCTGACCTCAAGGTCGCTTGCCATCTCTGGCAACAGCCCACAGGCCAACTTTTGTCCGGCCATGATTTCGGCCAGCAGGTCCGGCGCCCCCCCGCTCTCTTCAAGCATGTTGAGCGCCACGAAAACGGGCGTCAGGCGCCCTGCCAACGGCGTGGATGCTGCGCCTTCGATGACCACCGCCATCTCGCGGGCCCCACCAAATCCGCCGGCGGATTCGCTCACGCCAGCCGAAAGCCAGCCCAACTCGGCGATCTGGCGCCAGTCGTCGGGGTCATGATGCGCTTCGGCGCCACCATTGGGTCGGGTTCGATCGGAATTGTCCGCCACGAGCCGCGCAACGCTCTGCGCAAGCATGGTTTGTTCGTCGGTCAGGTTCAGTTTCACGTGACTCTTGCCTCAACCCAGGCCAAGCGCGTGCTTGGCAATGATATTTCGCTGAATCTCGTTGCTCCCGCCCCAGATGGTCGGTGCACGCTGGAACAAAAACTCGGAGACGATCCCCATGTTTCGCAACGCCTCTGCCGCGGGATCGTTCGTCTCCGCTTCGAGTCGCGCCATATCATAGGCAATGGCCTGTGGACCCAACGCATCGACCGTGCATTCGGCTATGGATTGCACGATGGTTGATCCCCTGAGCTTGAGGATCGAGGCCTCGAACCCGGGCGCGGACCCGTCCATCACTGCGTCCAGCATTCGCAGCGTGGTCCATTCCAAGGCCAGCAGATCGGTTTCGAGCTTGTTCAACTGCGTCCTGAAATGCGGATCCTCGTCGAGGTGTCGCTCGGCCATGACAGCACGCAATCGGTCCAGCATTCGCTTTGCCTTGCCAATCTCGGCAGAAAGGACACGCTCGTGGCCGAGAAGGAACTTGGCATAAGTCCAGCCTGCGTTTTCCTCACCCACAAGATTTTCCGCAGGGACGCGGACATTATCGAAAAACACCTGGTTCAGGTGATGTGCCCCTTCGATCGACCGGATCGGCCGGATGGATATGCCTGGAGTCTTCAGGTCGATCAGAAGGAAGGAAATCCCGCGCTGTGGCTTGACCTTGGGATCGGTGCGCACCAGCGCAAAGATCCAATCGGCCCAATGCGCCATCGAGGTCCAGATCTTGGACCCGTTGACCACGTAGCTGTCGCCGTCGCGCTCGGCGCGGGTGGACAATTTCGCCAGATCCGACCCGGCGCCCGGCTCTGAATAGCCCTGGCACCAGAATACTTCGTTCGAAACGATACCCGGCAAGTGCCGTGCCTTCTGTTCTTCGCTGCCATAGGTGTAGATCACCGGGCCGACATAGTTGACGCCGAATGGCAAAAGCCAGGGCGCACCGGCACGGGTGGTCTCTTCCTGGAAGATATAGCTTTGTGCAGGTGACCAGTCGCAGCCTCCGAACTGTTTCGGCCAGAAACCGGCGATCCAGCCCTTGGCCGCCAAGATATCCTGCCAATGCATGTGGTCGTCACGCTGCAAGGGGCGACCCGACATGACCTTGTCACGAATATTGGCCGGCAAGCACTCATTGGTGAACGCCCGCACTTGCTGCCTGAAGGCCATGTCCTCCCTAGACCATCCTGCGTCCAAACCCGATCCTCCCTCACTTCGAACTGATTACTGATTCAGTATTCATTTATCATGCTGTTTTGCGCAGACCTGTCAACGACCTTTCTGGATTCGTGGATTCGAAAACTGTGGCGCAAGCCAAGCGGTGTAGGGCGAGTCATCGCATATCCATTGATATCTTGTTTTTTTCGGGCTTCGTATGAACGAGGAAATCTTGTGAAACGGCGCCGGACACCGACGTTCGGATCAAAGCGCAGCGATAGCCGGACTACTGAAAACCACGCATACCGCTATTCAAACATTGTCCGCGCTGAGCTGCCGACAGGATTCGTGCATATCGCGCATCCTCGCGTTTCGTGGAGTCACGAGCTTTCGGCATGGCAGGGCGGGGATCACCAGGGATCCTGCGCCTGGACAGGTCGCCACTTTCCGGGTGCGAGGGTGCCCAGCCGCCAATCGCCGATGGCCACCCTGATCAATCGCAAGGTGGGATGACCCGCCGCGGCGGTCATGCGCCGAACCTGGCGGTTGCGGCCTTCGGTGATGGTGAGTTCGATCCAGCTGTCGGGAACGGTCTTGCGCTGGCGCACGGGTGGCGTGCGGGGCCAGAGCCATTCCGGTTCGGGGATCAGCCGCGCGCGGGCAGGGCGGGTCAGGCCGTCCTTGAGGGTGACACCCCGACAGAGGGAGTCGAGCGCGGATGCGTCGGGGATGCCTTCGACCTGGGCGAGGTAGGTCTTGGGCAGCTTGAAGCGCGGGTTGGAAATGCGGGCCTGCAAGGCGCCGTCATCGGTCAGCAGCAAAAGCCCTTCGCTGTCGCGATCGAGCCGACCGGCGGGGTAAACTCCCTTTTCGGAAATGTAATCGCCAAGCGTCGGGCGTGGCGGATCGGATCGGTCGGTGAACTGGGTCAGCACGCCATAGGGTTTGTTGAAGAGGATCAGGCGGGGGGCGGTTTCGAGCGGGGAAGAGCGGGGGTCAGCCCACACACCCCCGGAGTATTTCGGGCAAGATGAAGGGGCTGGACCGGGTTTGCGGCGCGGTTTGCGCGCCGGGCCGCGGCCGGGGTCACGCGTTGCCATTGCCGGTAAAGCGCGCGGCATCCGCGGCGGCGCGGCGGATGGCGTTCGATTTGTGCACCGTTTCCTGATACTCGGCCTCGGGATCGCTGTCATGGACGACGCCGCCCCCGGCCTGGATATAGAGCGTGTCGTCCTTGACCACTGCGGTGCGCAGCGCGATGCAGACATCCATGTCGCCGCCCGAGGAGAAGTAACCCACGCCGCCGCCATAGACGCCGCGTTTCTCGGGTTCCAGCTCGTCGATGATCTGCATGGCGCGCACTTTGGGCGCGCCCGAGACGGTGCCGGCAGGCAGCCCGGCAAGCAGAGCCGAGAGCGCATCGTGATCGTCGGAGAGTTCGCCCACCACGTTCGAGACGATGTGCATCACGTGGGAATAGCGTTCGATGATGAATTGCTCGGTCGGACGCACGGTGCCGATCTTTGACACGCGCCCTGTGTCGTTGCGCCCCAGGTCAAGCAGCATCAGGTGTTCTGCGCGTTCCTTTTCATCGGCGAGAAGATCCTTTTCGAGGGCGAGATCCTCTTCGCGGCTCGCACCGCGCGGGCGGGTGCCCGCAATGGGGCGGATCGTCACCTCGTTGCCGAAGACGCGGACGAGGATTTCGGGGCTGGCTCCGATTACCTGGAAGCCGCCGAAGTTGAAATAGAACATGAAGGGCGAGGGATTGGTGCGTCGCAGGCTGCGGTAGAGCGCGAAGGGCGGCAGTGTGAAGGGCTGGGCCCAACGCTGGCTGGGCACGACCTGGAAGATGTCGCCTGCGCGGATGTATTCCTTGGCCTTTTCGACGGCCTGGAGGTAGTCGGGCTTGGTGAAGTTCGAGACCGGTTCGCCCGTTTCGGACGCGTCGCCCAGGTCGCGGGCCTGCCGTGGCAGGGCGCGGTCGAGGTCGCGGACCGCGTCCATCACCCGTTCGGCGGCCTGGGCATAGGCGGCGCGGGCGGATTGCCCGGCTTCGGCCCACGCGGGGGCGCAGACCGTCACATCCCCCTTGACCCCGTCGAGCACGCAGATGACCGAGGGGCGCAGTAGCATGGCATCGGGCAGGCCGAGCGTATCGGCTGGCACATCGGGCAGGTGTTCGACGAGCCGGATCATGTCATAGCCGAGATAACCGAAGAGTCCGGCCGAGGCGGCGGGCAGGTCGTCGGGCAGGTCAATCCGCGATTCGGCCAGCAATGCGCGCAGGTTGTCGAGCGGCCCGCCCGGCTGGTCCTCGAACCCGTCGGGGTCGAAACGGGCCTGCCGGTTGAGGCGGCTCTTGTGACCGTGGCATTGCCAGACGAGATCGGGTTTCATGCCGATGATCGAGTAGCGCCCGCGCACTTCGCCGCCTGTCACCGACTCGAGCATGAAGGCATCGCGCGCCGCCCCGGTGAGTTTGAGCATCAAGGATACGGGCGTGTCGAGATCGGCGGCGAGCCGGGTATAGACCAATTGGTTTTCGCCGCGCGCATGGGCGGCGGCGAAAGTTTCGAAGGAGGGGATGAGCTCCATCGCTGCGCCTATTGGAAATTGGACAGGACGGCGTCGATCGCCGCCTGGTCGAGTTCGAGCCCGGCGCGGGCCTGAATGTCATTGATGTAATACTGAAACAGATCCTGCGCCTGGGAGGCACTGACCTGTTCGGTGATCGCATCACGCAGGCGGCGCACATCGTTGTCGTTCTCATCGGGCGGCAGGATGGCATCGAGCCGCACCAGCGCGGCCCCGGCGGGAAGCTCGATGACCCGAGCCTCGCCTTCCTCCATGTCGAAGACGCGGGTCAGGAAATCCTGCGGCATGCCGGGGATGAAGTCGCCGCGGGTGATCTCCGCCTCTTCGGTAACGATAAGGCCCAGCGCGGCCATGTCGCTCTCGGGCGTGATCTGGTCCAGAAGTGTCTCGGCCTTGTCGGTAAGGCGCCGGGTAAGTTCGGCCTCTTCCCATGCCGCGATCACGTCATCGCGCACCTCGTCAAGCGGTGGCAGGCGGGGCGGCACGATTTCGTCGAGGCGCATGGCCGCAATTCCGCCATCGTCGAGCGAGATCAGTTGGGGGAAATCATCCTCTGAAATCGCCTCTGCGGCCTCCTGGAAGGCTTCGAATCCAGCCGCATTGCCAGAGCTGTCGGGCGTCCAGTCGAGCGTGAAGAGCCTCATCTCGGTTTCGTCGGCCAGCTCTTCGATCGAGGCCCCGGCCGCAAGCAGGTCGTCGACCTGGTCCATCCGGTCTTCGACCTGTCGGCGGGCACGGCCCATCGCAAGATCGTCTCGGATCAGTTCGGCGGCTTCCTCGAAGGGCATGTTGCTGGCGGGAAGTACGGCGTTCACGCGAAAAAGCGCGGGGCCGAGATCGGTGGGGAAGGGACCCACGGTGGTCCCGGGCTCAGCGTTGAAGGCGGCGGGTCCGGCCTCGCCCAAGTCCGAGGGCAGGACGTCGCCCATATCGACGTCGGAAAGTTCGAGGCCGCGCTCCGCGACGAGGTCCTCGAAGCTTTTCTCCTCATTCTCGAGCGCGATCTTGGCAGATTCGGCCGTGCTTTCGTCGGAGAACACGATCCGTTCTACCAAGCGGCGCTCGGGGCGATTGAACTCGTCGGCGCGGTCTTCGTATTGCTCGCGCAGCGTGGCCTCGTCGATCTCGACCTGGTCGACGATCATGTCGGGTGAGAGCCACGCATAGGTGATGCGCTTCATCTCGGGAAGCTCGAACTGTTCGGGGTTCTCGGAATGAAACGAACTGAGCTCGTCCTCGGTAGGTTCGGACAGGGGCGTGTCGAGTTCGGCCTCGGAGAGGCGGGCCCAGGAGAAGTTGCGCCGCTCGGCGAGATGGGCAACGACGGTGTCGGCATAGGCAGGCATGGCGGTGACACCCGAGAGAACCGCGGATTGCAGGAAACCACGGGCAATCTCCTTGCGCAGGCCCTCTTCGAATTCGGTCTCAGACTGGCCGGTGCGGTCGAGGTAAAAGCGGTATCCGTCGCGGTCGAAATTGCCGTCAATCCCCTGGAAACCCTCGATCTGCAAAAGCTGGTCGCGCAGGTTGGAATCGCCGACGGAAAGTCCCAGTTCCGCCGTTTCGTTATCGAGCGCGGTGCTCGCGATCAAGCGGGCGAGAGCGATCTGGTCGAGCCCCATTTCGCGGGCCCTGGAAAACGGGATTGGCGCGCCGCTTTCGGCCTCCCGGGCACGGATTTCATCCTGAACGGCACGCGTGAAAGCATCGACGGTGATGTCTTCTCCACCAACCGAGCCGATGGTGCGGATGTTGCCCGAGAGATTGGTGACGCCGAAACCACCCAGGCCGAGAATGAGCAGGCCCATGAGAATCCAGACGAGGGTTTTGGAAGTGGTGCCGCGTGCCATATGCGCCCCTTTGGACAGGAAGGTGTTTGCAAACTCGGGATTGTCTAGTGCTTTGGCCGGTCGGGGGCAAGGGTCGGCAAGGCGCACGTTGATTGCCGGTCGAACGAAGTTTCGGTGCAGGATCGGGGCCGGTCAGGCTGCGAGGTCGGACAGCCGGTCAAAGAGCGTGGCGATGCCGGAGCGGTCGACATTGGCGAAGGCGATGCGCAACTGGCGCTGGCCTACCGGATCGGTGTCGGGCATGAACATGGTGCCGGGCAGGGTGAGCACGCCCGCACGGCGCACGAGATCGGGGGCCAGCTCATTCGATGGCATATCGAACGGGTGTTCGACATAGGCGAAATAAGCACCAACCCCGAGCAGGCGCCAGCCCTTTTCGGCAAGCGGCGGAAATGCCTCTTCGATTGCGGCGCGGCGGTCGAGGATCTCGGCACGTTCGCCGGCAAGCCATTGGCCGAGATGGCGCATCCCCCAAAGCGCGGCGCGCTGGCCCAACTGGTTGGGGCAGATGGTGACGGTATCGAGGAATTTCTCGGCCTCGGCGAGGATCGCAGGCGACGCGGTCATCGCACCGACGCGGTGCCCGGTCAGGCGGTAGGCCTTGGAAAAGGAATAGAGCTGGATCAGCGTGTCGTCCCATCCTGGCGTGGTGAAGAGATCGTGCGGTGCGCCGGGCTGCGAATGAAAGTCGCGATAGGTTTCATCCAGGATGAGTTTCAGTCCCGTCTCGCGCGCCAGATCGAAAAAGGCACGAACAGTGTCGGGCGGGTATTCCACCCCGCCGGGATTGTTCGGCGTGACCAGCACGATGGCGCGGCTGCGCGGGGTGATGAGCGCGCGCGCGGCCTCCGGGTCGGGGATGAGCCCGGCCCCGGTTTGCAAGGGCAGGGCCGTGATCCCGGTCATGTCGCACCACATCTTGTGATTGAAATACCACGGCGTTGGCAGGATGACCTCGTCCCCTTCGCTGGTCAGGGCCTGAAGCGTGGCGCAGAACGCCTGATTGCAGCCCGAGGTGATCGCGACGTGATCGGGCGTGACCGTGCCGCCATAGGCTCGGCTCCATTGATCGGCCACCTCGGCGCGCAGGTCGGGCAGGCCGAGCACCGGGCCATAGAGATGCGCGCCCGCGTCGGTGCGGATGATCTCGGCCATGGCGTCGAGCATGGGGTCGGGCGGCGGAGCAACGGGGGCGGCCTGGCTCACGTTGATGAGCGGACGCGTGGAGAAATCGACCCCCTCGATCCAGCGGCGGGCCTCCATCACCGGGGGCGGGAATGTGGCTTGGGTGCGGGTAAGGGTCATCTGGGGTCTTTCTGGTTGGAGATGTCGGCCGCCTCGGGCGGAAGTATTTCGGGCAAGATGAAGGCGTGGGATCTGTCTTTCTTCTTGCCTTCGCTCCTCCCCGCAGCGCGTCCCAGGTGGATCAATCGACGCCGCGATAGGGTTCGACATATTGCAGCGCCATATCCCAGGGAAAGAAGATCCAAGTGTCCTGTGACACTTCGGTGATGAAGGTGTCGACCTGTTCGCGGCCCTTGGGCTTGGCATAGACGGTGGCGAAATGGGCGTTTGGATACATCTTGCGCACCAGTTCCAGGGTCTTGCCGGAATCCACGAGATCGTCGATCACGAGAATGCCGCTGCCATCACCCATGAGGTCGGCATCGGGAGCCTTGAGCACCTCGGCTTCACCCTGTTGCTGGTAGTGATAGCTCTTGATGCTGATCGTGTCGATGGTGCGGATGTCCAGTTCGCGCGCGACGATCATGGCCGGGGCCATGCCGCCGCGTGTGATCGCAACCACGGCGCGCCAGTTGCCGTTGTCGGGGCCGAAACCGTCCAGCCGCCAGGCCAGGGCGCGGCTATCGCGGTGGATCTGGTCCCAGCTGATGTGGAAGCCTTTTTCATGGGGCAGGCGGTCGGTCATGGCGATGTCCCTTCAGCGGTCGAGCAGGAGTCGCAACCCGAGCGCGCCCAGAACGGCAGCGGCGATGCGGTCGAGTAACGGTTTCAGGCGCAGATACCCGTCGCGGGCGGGCCTTGTCGAGAGCGCCAGCACAAGGAGCGTGTAGGCGGTCCATTCGATGATGAGGTGATTGGCCACGATCAGCGCCTTTTCCGCCGCACCGAGCCCGGTCGGAAAGATCACGATCAGGACCGAGGCGGCGAAGATCACCGATTTCGGATTGGCGAGGTTGACCGAAATGCCGGTGAGAAAGGCGCGGTGCCGTGGCAGGGGGCCGGGCGCGGCGGTGAGTGGCATGCGGGCATCGCGCCACATGCCGAAGGCGATCCACATTAGATAAAGTGCGCCCGCGATCTTCATCGCCACGTAGGCCCAGGGGAAAAGGGCGAAAAGCGTACCGAGCCCGAGCAGCGCGAGCCCGGTCCATGCGGCGGCCATTGTGCCCAGCCCGAGTCCGGTGGCAATACCATGCGCGCGCCCACCGATGAGCGTGGCACGGATTGCAAGGAGCATGGCCGGCCCGGGCGAGGCCATGGCCGCAAGCAGCGTCAGGTTGAACGCGATCAGATGGGCGGCTTCCATTGCGGATCAGTCCTTGCGCCCGTTCGTGGCGTCGATATCTGGGGCGTCCACGGCCTTCATGCCGACAACGTGATAGCCTGCATCCACATGCAGGGTTTCACCGGTGACGCCCGAACCCAGGTCGGAGAGCAGGAAGAGCGCGGATTTGCCCACGTCGTCGATGGTCACGTTGCGGCGCAGCGGCGAGTTCAACTCGTTCCATTTCAGGATGTAACGAAAATCGCCGATGCCGGAGGCGGCCAGTGTCTTGATCGGGCCGGCGGAAATGGCATTGACGCGAATCCCGTCCTTGCCAAGATCCTCGGCGATATACTTGACCGACGCTTCCAGCGCCGCCTTGGCGAGACCCATGACGTTGTAATGCGGCATCACCTGTTCTGCGCCGTAGTAGGTAAGCGTGAGGGCGCTGCCGCCATCGGTCATCAGTTTTTCGGCGCGCTGCATCACGGCGGTGAAGCTGTAACAGCTGATATCCATGGTCATCAGGAAATTGTCACGGCTGGTATCGACATAGCGGCCGCGCAACTCGCTCTTGTCGGAAAAGCCGATCGCGTGCACGATGAAATCGAGCCGGCCCCATTTCGCCTCGATCTCGGCGAAGGCACTGTCAATCGATTCCGGGTTTGACACATCGCAGTCGACCAGCGTCTCGACCCCGATCTGCTCGGCCAGTGGGGCCACGCGCTTGCGAAACGACTCACCCATGTAGGTAAAGGCCATTTCGGCGCCCGCATCCGCGCAGGCGCGGGCAATGCCCCAGGCGATGGACTTGTCATTGGCAAGCCCCATGATCAGGCCGCGTTTGCCCACCATCAGATTGTTCGACATGCGTTTTCCTCGTGATCCCTTGCCCGGATCCGGAGAACCCTGAACCGGCGTTTGCAGATGATTGAATTCTTTAGGCGAACAACTAGGTTGCATCAAGGGCAAGGGTGCTCGGGGATACGGCGCGCAAATAGGGCTGCAGATGAGTGACAGAAGTGGAATTTTCGCAGGCGACGATCCGTTCGCCATTGCCCGCAGCTGGTTGGCCGAGGCCGAGGACAGCGAGGTCAACGATCCGAACGCCATCGCGCTGGCTACCGTGGATGCGGATGGTCTGCCCAATGTGCGGATGGTGCTGCTCAAGGAGATTGAGGCGGATGGCTTTGTCTTTTACACAAACTACGGCAGCGTGAAGGCACAGGAGCTTGAGCAGGCGGGCAACGCCGCCTTCGTGATGCATTGGAAGAGCCTGCGCCGCCAGATCCGGGTGCGCGGCACGATCACCCGCGAGGACGGCTCCAAGGCGGATGAATATTATGCCAGCCGCTCGCTCAAGAGTCGGCTGGGGGCCTGGGCATCGCAGCAGTCGCAGCCGCTTTCGTCGCGCGCGGCGTTGATGGCCGAGGTTGGCCGGGTGACCGCGAAACATGGCACGAACCCTGTACGCCCCCCATTCTGGGGTGGTTTTCGGATCAACCCTGTGGAAATTGAATTCTGGGCAGACGGAGCGTTTCGTCTGCATGACAGGTTCAAATGGAGCCGCGACGAAGAGGCAGGAAACTGGTTGATTCAAAGGTTGAGCCCGTGAATTTCACGTTACGTGAAATGCCAAATCCTCGAAATCGGGTAACTTTTTATGCTTGCAACCGTGGCCACCATTGCGCATCACAGTGTGATGTGGGGATGATAGAACTGACGGAACTCGCAAGTTGATTGAAGATGGAAACAACACCCGCAACGTAAGCGGCCATGTGAAGTGGTTTGACCCCGTCAAGGGGTTCGGGTTCGTTGTGGCAGATGAAGGTGGGCCAGACATTCTGCTGCATGCGAATGTCCTTCGGAACTACGGGCAGAGTTCCGTCGCGGATGGGGCATTGGTTGAAATCTGCGTGCAGGACACAGAACGCGGGGTTCAGGCGGTCGAGATCATCAATATCGAGCCGCCCGCGAGAACTGAAGGGGTGCCGCTGGCCGATTTCGAGCAGATCGACCCGGAGGTGATCCGAAGTGCACCGCTGGAACCGGCGCGGGTCAAGTGGTTCGACAAGGCCAAGGGGTTCGGTTTTGCCAATGTTTTCGGAAGATCCGAGGATGTGTTCCTGCACATCGAGGTTCTGCGCCGGTCCGGGCTGGCCGATCTGCAGCCGGGCGAGGCGCTGGCCTTGCGCGTGATTGACGGCAAGCGCGGACGCATGGCGACCGAGGTCTGCGCATGGGAAGCCGGTTTGAAGGCGCAGGAGGAATGATCGGGTGAGCCGTATGTTGCGCCACATGCTCTGGACCCTTGCGATTGTTGCCGCGAATGTCTGGAGTGGGGTGGCCGCGGCAGAGTGCCCGGACGACGAGGTTACACTGCGCGGGCCATGGGGGCAGGCACGGTTCGGTGTCGAACTGGCGGTTTCGGCGCAGGAGCGGGCCCGGGGCCTGATGCATCGCGAAAGCCTGCCACAAAGCCAGGGGATGCTTTTCGTTTATCCGCGTCCGGCCCCTGTCGGTTTCTGGATGAAGAACACGCTTATCCCGCTCGACATGATTTTTCTAGATGAGGCCGGTCGCGTGGTGAAGGTGCATCACGAGGCGCAGCCGCATGATGAAACGGTGATCCGGGGCGGAGGCGAAGTGAAGGCGGTGCTTGAGATCAATGGTGGTCTGGCCAAGCGGTTGGGTATCTTTGCAGACAGCGAATTGCGGCATCCCGCATTCGGCGCGGAGGCGGCCTGGCCTTGTGAGTGACTGTCAGGTCTTTCGTGAAAGATGCGCAAGACCGTGGAGCGGAGCAAGATCGTCGTCGATGCAGCGCAGGACAAAGTGACCCATGATGTCGCTATAGGCCCCGCGGGCCGCGAAATGGTGTCGAAAATGAGGACTGTCGAGTTGTGCATGCAATGCGCGGCCGACGCTGCCGGCAAGATAGATCCCGCCATAGGGCAGGTGCATCAAGGCAAGAGAGCCCAGCATCGCGCCGAGTGTGCGCAAGACAAGGTCACGGGTGTCCGGGTGGGAAGTGATGATGTCGTCAGGGCTGCGATCCGCACCGGTCATCAGACGATGCGCGCGGGTCAACCCGGGGCCGGAGACAAGTGCTTCGGCACTGTTGGAGCCGAAATCGCGGGCAAGCGCGGCCAGGATCGGTGCGTCGCTTTCGCTGGTGAAGGGCAGGGATTGATAGCCGCTTTCACCGGGAGGCACGAAGACATGTCCCGATAACGGATAAGCCAGCGCAACGTTCAGGCCGGTGCCGATGGCCAGCACGAGGCGGGTGTCAAGCAGCCGGTCACCGGCAATCTCGGGCACGGCAAGAGCATGACCCATCGCCTGGAGATCGTTGAGCAGAGTGATCTGCCCAATTCCCGTGGCGGCGCTGAGCGCGGAGGCGGAGCAGGACCAATCCGGGCGGTTCGTCAGGCGCACATGGCCATCGCGCACCGGCCCGGCGGCGGCAAGGATCAGGCACCTGGGTCGTACGGGTTGCGCGGCAGCGTAGTCTGCCAGCATCGGGATGAGACCGGAGCTTTGGTCATTGTCCAAACTGCAGATGGTCGTGCCGTCAAGCCGGCCGTTGCGGGCCAAAGCAAGGCGGCTTTTGGTGCCGCCGATATCCGCAAGAAGCGTTGTCATGGGCCAAGTCTACCCGAGCCACGGTGCAAGCAAAGCCCGTATCCCCGGCGCCGCAAAATCGAGAGGCGCAGATTTACACCCCGACCGGTGGCGCCCCCGCAGGTCACGCGGCGCGCGGGGGCAAGAACCATGCTTCAGGCGCGCCGGCGGCGGCCTCCGGTACGCCCGGCGCGGCCGCGATTTTCCTGGCCGGGTTTCGGCGCAACCTTGTTGAAGTTGATCCACTCGGCCCCGCCGTCATCGTTGTTCATCAGGAAATTGGCAGCGCGGATCGCCTCCATTTCCTTGCCGGGACGGGGTTTGGTGCTGCCCAGGCCAAAAAGCGTCACAAAGGTCTCGTCGTCCATGTCCTCGGGCAGGACGATCCCAGCGGCGGCGACCTCGGCCTTCTTCTCGGCAATTTTCGTGGGGCCGACAGGCAGGGCGACGGGGTTCATGATGGCCGAGGTCATGCCCGCAGTGATTGCCATGGGCAGGAAGGCATTGTTGATGCCGTGACGGTTGGGCAGGCCGAAACTGATGTTCGACGCGCCGCAGGTGGTGTTGACCCCCAGTTCCTCGCGAAGGCGACGCACGAGTGTAAAGACCTGCAAACCGGCGGTGCCCATGGCGCCGATCGGCATGACCAGCGGATCGACCACGATGTCATGGGCGGGTATACCGAAATCGGCGGCGCGCTCGACGATCTTCTTGGCCACGGCGAAGCGCACTTCGGGGTTTTCGGAAATGCCGGTGTCGTCATTCGAGATCGCCACCACGGGGACATTGTATTTCTTGACCAGTGGCAGGACGAGTTCGAGGCGTTCCTCCTCGCCGGTGACCGAGTTAAGCAGCGGGCGGCCCTCGGCGGCGGCGAGGCCGTTTTCGAGCGCACCGGGGACCGAGCTGTCGATGCAGAGTGGTACATCCACGACGCGTTGCACCACCTCGACCAGTTGTTTCATCAGCGTGGGTTCGACGAAATTGTTGTCGGCATAGCGCGGGTCCTCGGCCATCTTGTTCGAAAACACTGCACCGGAGTTGATGTCGAGCACCGTGGCGCCCGCGGCAACCTGGGCCAGCGCATCGGCTTCGACCCGGGAAAAATCGTCGCGTTCCAGTTCCTCGTTGAGAATCTTGCGCCCGGTTGGGTTGATCCGTTCGCCGATCACGCAAAAGGGCTGATCAAATCCGATGATCGCGGTTTTGGTTTTCGATTCGACGATGGTGCGGGTCATATGCTTATCCTTGCTCTTGCTGGCTGGCGGGGGTAGCGGAAGCGCCACCGTTTTCGATGGCCCATTGGGCGTTGGTCTTGATCCCGCCAAGCGGGAAGAAATGGACCTGTTCGATGAGGCTGTCGGGGTTGGTGGCCTTGTGGGCGGCCAGATCGCTGAGCACCTCGGTCGGCTCATAGGGCAGCAGCAGTTTCGAGACATCCCTCGCGCGGCGTTGCAGAACGCGGATCGAGGGGCCCACGCCGCAGGTGACGGCGAACTTGATCATGGTCTGAAGTTTGGCGGGACCGGCAATGCCGATATGGATAGGCAGGGTGATACCGGCCACTTTCAAGCCGTCTGCCCATTGCACGATCGGCGCAGCCTCGAAGGCAAATTGCGTGGCGATGGCCATTCTCGCATCGGTGCGTTCGGAAAACTTCTGTTTCCAGTGAATGGCTTCCTCGACGTTCTTCATGCTCCCATCAGGGTCGATATCGCGATTGCCTTCGGGGTGGCCGGCAACATGCAGGCGTTTGAACCCGGCCTTGTCGAAGAGGCCCGTTTCCAAAAGTTGCATCGAGCTGTGGAAATCGCCAAGCGGCTTGTCCACACCACCGGCGAGCAGCAGCGCCTGATCTACGTCGGCCTCGCCCTGGTACATCGCGATCCAGTTTTCCAGAGTGGCCGCGTCACGGATAATGCGGGCTGGGAAATGCGGCATCACCGGATAGCCATCGCGCGCAAGACGCGCGGCGGTCGCGACCATGTCCTCGATCGGGGTGCCCTCGATATGGGCGATGTAAATGCGCGTGCCGCTAGGCAGCAGGTCACGGAAATCCTCGACCTTTTCGGCGGTGCGCGGCATCACCTCGATCGAGTAGCCTGCGAGAAACGCCTCGAGCTGTGGGTTGACCGGGCTGGCGGCGCCGGCGGTGGTGTCTTTCTTGCGGAAATTCAAAAGCGACATGATCGGCTCCCAAAGGCGCATGTGGGGCTCACGCCCATCCATCGTTGGCGATCAGGGCCTTGAGCCGGTCCTGATCATATTCCGCCTCGATACGCGCAGCCTCTGCCACGGCAACATCGGCGGGGTCTCCGTCGACCGAGAAGGGGGCGGCTTTGCGCCATTCGGCGAGATAGGCGTCGGTTTCGGCCGCGCCCACCTTCATTGCCGCGCGGTCGATCGCCTGTTCGAAGCGCTCAGGCAGGGGCATTTTGGTGCCCCGGCGACCCTTGCCGACGATGACCTGCGCGGGGATGTCCCGCCAATAGACGATTGTGACATCGGCCATGGATGATTCCCTCTCACTCTTTGACCCCTCAATAGAGAGTCGCGGTCGCCACCAAAGGCGGATTTTCGACACGATTGCGCGCACAAGCGACGCGATGGAACATAACCGCCTTGTGCCCGTTCGGCGAGAGGGGTCGCTGTCCGAAATGTTCATCTCCTGTATGAAACCGTTTCAAGGCCCGGGTGCTGGCCTTGACCGGCGAACACGTGCTTACGGCTGAATTGCAATCCCGGCAAAGAATCTGCGAGCGCCGCGCCCTGACAAAGAGCTTGCAAGGGGGCGATGGTGCGCCTAACTTTATGTCAACTCGAAATGGAGGGCGTGACGAGATGGCGCCCAAGCGTCCCGAAGGTGCGGGCGCGTTCCCGATACCGGTTGAAAGCCCCGCGCCGAGACCGCCGGATCCCGCGCAGCTTTATGCGGCGCTGGACCTTGGCACCAATAGCTGCCGCATGTTGATTGCCCAACCCAAGGGCAGTCAATTCCATGTGGTGGACAGTTTTTCGAAATCGGTGCAGCTCGGGCAGGGCCTCGAGCGGACCGGAACCCTTAGTCGTGCCTCGATGGCGCGCACCGTGCAGGCACTGCGGATCTGCCAGCAAAAGCTCAAGCGTCACAACGTGAAACGGATGCGGCTTATAGCGACCGAAGCCTGTCGACGGGCACGCAATGCGGAGGATTTCATCCGGACGGTCAGGCGCGAGACCGGGCTGCAACTGGACATCATTATGCCCGAGGAAGAGGCGCGGCTGGCGGTGATCTCTTGTGCGCCGCTGGTTTCCACCAAGACCGAACAGCTCCTGGTGGTCGATATCGGGGGCGGATCGACCGAGCTTGTCTGGATCGACCTGTCGCGCGTGCCAAACCGGGACCGGCCGCGTGCCATCATGCGGCTTCATACCGGGTTTCACACCACCGATAGCCCGTTTCCCGCGGCCAAGGTCGTGGACTGGATCAGCGTACCACTGGGCGTGGCGACGCTGCGCGACCAGTTTCGCGATGTCGAGGACGACGCGGCGCGCTTCGCGTTGATGAGCTGGTATTTTGAAGAAAACCTCGCGGAATTCGCACCTTACAAGGACGAGCAGGCGCGGGCCGGATTCCAGATCGTAGGTACCTCGGGCACCGTGACGACCGTGGCGGCGTCGCATCTGGGTCTGAAACGCTATGACCGGACCAAGGTGGACGGGCTTCGCATGACGAGCGACCAGATCGACCGGGTGATACAGACCTATCTGCGGATGGGTCCGGGCGGGCGGCGGCGTGACCCGCGGATCGGGCAGGACCGGCAGGCGCTGATCATGTCGGGGGCGGCGATCCTGCAGGCCATGATGCGGGTATGGCCGACCGACAGGCTTTCGGTTGCGGACCGGGGCTTGCGCGAAGGATTGCTTTACGCGCAGATGAGTGCCGACGGGGTGCTGGAGGACGGGCCGTTCTGAACAGGCGGTGAGGATGTGATGATGGTGAAGAAACCCACAGGCAAGAACACATCGGGGCGCGGACAGCGTGACCTGACCGTGAAGGTCAAGACTGCGCGCGGGCGCAAGCTGAGTTCGACGCGATGGTTGCAGCGGCAGTTGAACGACCCCTATGTCCTTCGCGCCCGCAAGGAAGGCTATCGCGGACGGGCCGCGTTCAAGATCATGGAACTGGACGACAAGTACCGGTTCCTCGTGCCTGGGGCGCGGGTGGTTGACCTCGGTTGTGCGCCGGGGGGCTGGATACAGGTGGCGGTGCCGCGGATCAACGCTCTGCTTGAGAAGAGCGGCAAGAAACAGGGCCGGATCATCGGCGTGGACCTGCAGGAGGTCGAGCCGATCGCGGGCGCCGAGATCCATCAGCTCGATTTCCTCGACGAGGGGGCGGATGAAAAGGTCAAGGCGTGGCTTGGTGGCAAGGCCGACGTGGTACTGAGCGACATGGCCGCGTCCAGCTCGGGGCACAAGCAGACCGACCATCTGCGCATCATCACGCTGTGCGAGGCGGCGGCAGAGTTTGCCTTTGACGTGCTTGACGAAGGAGGCACATTCGTTGCCAAGGTTCTGGCCGGGGGTGCCGAAGGCACGCTTCAGCAGCGGCTCAAGCAGAGGTTCGAGAAGGTGGCGAACGTCAAGCCGCCGGCGAGCCGGGCGGATTCATCCGAGAAATTCGTGGTGGCGACCGGCTTCCGGGGCTAGCCACTGTAATGCGCTTCAATACCGAGCACGTGTCTTTTGGACCGCGGGTTCGGTCATGCCGACGGGCGACGGTAATCAGGCGTCGGGTTCGATCAGGCCAAGACCGCGCAGATAGACTCCGATGCCGGTTTCGAGCAGGTCTTCGGGCGAGTAGGGCGATCGGGTGCCGGGCGAATTTCGTGCGAAAAGTTCGACCACGCCATGTGACATGGCCCAGATATGGGCCGAGAACATCGCGGCGGGCGGGCGCTTTGCTGGCGGTATATGTTGCGACAGGTCCTCGGCGGCGCGTTCGAGCACCGCGCGGGCGCGGGCAGAGGCGGCGGCAAGCTCGGGGGTGCGGTTGACCGAGATTCCGCTTTCGAACATCGCGATGTAATGGCCCGGATACTTGCGGGCAAACGCGAGATAGGCGCGCCCCGTCGCCTCGAACGCGGCGAGCGCCGAGGGCTGGCCCGAGTCATAGGCATATTGCATGAGATCGGCGAAAATCTCGTATCCCTGCCGGGCGGCTTCGGCGATGAGGTCTTCGCGTCCGTCGAAATGGCGATAGACCGCAGCCGGGGTGACACCGGCCTGTTTCGCGGCCTCGGACAGGGTAAAGCCGCTCGGGCCGCGCGCCTCGATCAGCTGAAGTGCTGCCTCGACCAGGGCCTGGCGCAGGTTGCCATGGTGATAGCCGCGTTTACGCATCCCATATCTCGGGGCCGCCGCAGACCGCGCCGTCGAGCCGGCCCAGCCCCTTGCCGTATTTGTGAGCATAGTCGATCCGCGACAGGACCGACCGGATCGCGTGGACCCGGGCGCGGCGCTTGTCATCGGAGCGGATGATTGTCCAGGGCGCGTGATCGCTATGCGATCGCTCGAAGGTTTCCGCGATGGCGCGGGTGTAGTCATCCCATTTGCCAAGCCCTTCGATGTCGATCCGGCTCAGCTTCCAGTGTTTCAGGGGATCGCTTTCGCGCTTGAGAAAGCGCGCGAGTTGTTCGGCGCGTCCGACATTGAGCCAGAGCTTGAAAAGCAGGATGCCCTCGTCGACCAGCATACGTTCGAAATCGGGCACCTGGGCGAAGAAGTGCTCTCGCTGGTCGTCGGTGCAAAAGCCGAAAACCTTCTCCACGACACCACGGTTATACCAGCTTCGGTCGTAGAACACGATCTCGCCGCCCGCGGGCAGGTGGTCGATGTAGCGCTGGAAATACCATTGCGTCGTCTCCCTGTCGGTTGGCTTTGGAAGGGCGGCGACGCGGGCGCCGCGCGGGTTGAGATTCTCGCGGAAACGCTTGATCGTGCCGCCCTTGCCGGCTGCGTCGCGGCCCTCGAACACGATGGCGATGCGCGCGCCGCTTTGCTTGACCCAATGTTGCAGCTTGGCCAGTTCGATCTGGAGCGCGTCGAGTTCCTTGCCATAAGCCTTGCGTGGCATGCGTTCGGAATAGGGATAATCGGGATTGAGGATATCGCCCTTTTCTGCCCGTTTGATGGCGTTGCGGATGGGGGCGGGGGCCGCGTCTTCGAGATAGCGGGTTATGGCGCCGTCAAAGGGCGGCTCGAACGGGTCCGATCGGGTCACTCTGCATTTCCTCTTGCATGGATTGCCCATGATTAGCGGATTTCGCGAAGAGGCTAAAGCGGTTCGATGCGTGTGCGCCGGTCACTCTTTGGATGGAAGCCCCGCACGGGTGGCGGCGCGGTCGATGGCGGCGATCACCGCGGGCTGGGCGACGTGCTGGGGCATGTGGCCAATGCCATCGAGCCGGGCCAGGCGCGCGCCGTCGATCTGTTCGGTCAGGGGCAGGGCATGGATGTCGAGGCCAACTGTGGTGTCGGCCGTGCCATGCACGCTTTCGACGGGCAGGTCGATCTGCGGATATTGCCTCTGTAGTGCGGTGATCTCGGACAGGAGATTGACCCGTTGCAGGGCGATGGTGCGCAGCGCCTCGCGGCGCAGGGTCAGGCCGACCCCGACATGCGCAGCGTAGCCGGTGGGCGGGTCTTGCGGGGCAAAGATTGCATCAATCGTGTCAGACACCCGGCTGTCTTGCGCATAGGCGGTGATGAGCGGAATCAGCAGCGGCCCGACGACCGGGTGCGAGGTCAGGCGGTAATACCAGCCCAGATCGCGTTGCCAGGGCTGAGACGGGGCCGAGAGCAGCACCAGCGCCGAGAGGGTTTCGGGCCACCGTACCGCCCAGGCCAGCGCCACCGCCCCGCCATAGGAATGGCCCAGAACGATGGGGCGCTCGGCGCCAAGTTGCTGCGCGGCCCGTGACAGGAGGTCGGCCTGTTGGGTGATCGTAGCGCCGGTGCGGTTGATCCGCTCGGAATGGCCCAGCCCTGGCCGGTCGAAGATGATCACCCGGTAGTGCGCGGCCAGTGCAGGGGCGAGGGAATGCGTGAAGTCCCGAGTATTGCCCGAAAGGCCGTGGATCAGCACAAGATCTGGCGCATCCGCGCGATCCGGCCCCATGACCACCGCGTGCACCTGGTGGCCATCGACCGTGAGAATGCGCCCCTCTGGCGGGTGGCTGGCCACGGCGCGCGCCTCGTGGGCGCGTGCCTTCCACAGGGTGATGCCGACGAAAATCACCAGCAGGGCAAGGGCCAACAACACGAGTTTCAATCGCCCGGGCTCCGCCAGTCGGTGGTTTCCATGCCGATTTTGGAGATGTCATAGGGGGTTGTCTGGTAAATTTCGGAAATCCAGTTGCCATAGAGCAGGTGGGCATGGCTGCGCCAGCGGTTCTGGGGCGTCAACGCCGGGTTGTCGTCCGGGTAGTAGTTGATCGGCACGATGATCTCGGTCCCCGAGGTCAAGTCGCGGTCATATTCCTGCTTGAGCGTGTCGCTGTCATATTCGAAATGGTTGAAGATATAGAGAGCGCGGTGGTTCGGGTCTTCGACCAGGCAGGGGCCGACCTCTTCGCTGCCCAGCAGGGTCGATAGCGCGGGCACGGCGTCGATTTCGTTCTGGCGAACCTCGGTCCAGCGTGAGACGGGGATCACGCAATCGTCGGAAAATCCGCGCAGATAGGGCGAGGCGGGGGCGAGGTTCTGGTGCCGGAAACAGCCGAATGCCTTGTGCGGGAGCATGTGTTTGCGGATTCCGTGGAAATGATTGATCATCGCCATCCCGCCCCAACAGACACCAAAGGTGGAATGTACGTGGGATTGCGTCCAGTCGAAGACGTGGCGCAATTCGTCGATATAGGTGACTTCGTCAAAATCGAGATGCTCGATCGGGGCGCCGGTGATGATCAGCCCGTCGAACTTCTCACCCGTTTCGCGCACTTCGGTGAAGGGACGATAGAAGCTCTCCATGTGGTCGGCGGCGGTGTTCTTCGTCTCGTGCTCGCTCATGCGGATCAGCGACAACTCGATCTGCAGGGGCGTGGCGCCGATCAGTCGGGCGAACTGGTTCTCGGTCTGGATCTTCTTGGGCATCAGGTTCAGAAGCCCGATGCGCAGCGGGCGGATGTCCTGGCGGGCGGCGGCGTCCTCGTCCATGACCTGCACACCCTCGCGCGTGAGAACGTCGAAGGCCGGCAGGTCGGAAGGAAGCTTGATCGGCATGGATGGGAGTCCTTGGGTAACGGGTGACGGATATAGCCGCGGGGTCAGGGAGTCTCAATCGCCTCGGCGATCACATCGGTGAAATCGGCCTCGGAAGCGATTCCAGCGACCTGGTCGGCGGTGATGGTTACGCCCCATCTGGCCATCGCCTCGTAGCGCGGCTGGCGGTGGGCAAGCGCCTTGGCATAGGTCCAGCGGATGAAGCTGTCGGGATCGACCTGAGTTTCGGTGCAGTCGTTCTCCGAAAGATAGCACCGCCACATCGCGTCGAGGAACTCGGGCTGATAGGCCATCGGCTTCGGGGCGCGATCAAAGCGGCGGATCAACTCCTCGGTATGGGCGGCATCGCCCTTGATCCAGACCATGAGGCAACGTGCGGAAAGCTCGTTCATCAGCGGATCGTCGGGATCGTCGGGATCGACCCATTCGCAGATCGATCCGCCCGTGTCGCAGATGAAATGCGGATAACCATAGAGATCGCGGGCGCGAGAGATGAAATACGCGGTATCGTTCAACGCCGCGATCTCGCCTTCGCGAAACTGACCCTGGCGGCGGGTGTATGTGGCGTAAGGAAGGCCGCCCCGGTCGGGATCGCCCGGTTTGCCGAGGTAGGTCGAGACCGGGGCGAGGTTGTTGAAGGTGATGTTCGAGCCGATATGGATCGAGTCCGACAAGAGAAGATTGCGCAGGAACGGGTTCTTCATCGCCTCGCGCTTGACGTTGTCGGTGATGTATTCGCCCATGTAGCGGGTACCGATCCGGTAGTCGATGGAATAGTGATACCAGTCGCCCGAGTCGCGCAGAAGGTTGGAAACATGGGTTTTTCCAAGACCGGACATGCCGAAAAAGAGTACCGATCTGCGGGCGGCGTCGCGCCAGGCCCGGGCAGTGGGATAAAGCATGAAAAGACCCCTTGGGATATGTTCCAAGCTTGGTAAATCGCTGCAAAGGCGCGGTCAAACCCTTAAGGCGAGGCGGCGCAGGATGCGGCCATCGAGAATGGCCAGACCGAGCGCCAGCAGCCCAAAGCCTGCAAATGCATTCGGCGTGAGCGTTTCGCCCAGAAAGAGCGTGCTCAGGATGATCGCGACAACCGGGACGACCAGCGTGACCAGCAGGAGATTGCCCGACCCCGCCAGCGAAAGGACCTTGTAGTAGAGCAGGAAGGCCAGTCCAGTGCCGGGAATCGCGATGTAGGCCAGCAGGGCCAAGGTTGTCGGCGACAGGACGAAGGTCGGCGCCCCTTCGGTCATCCAGGCGGTTGGCAGCATGACGCATGCAGCCGCTGTCAGCATGCCCGCCGCCGCCACGCTGAGCGGGACCTCGGCAAGATGCTTGCGCGCCCAGACCCCGGCCAACGCATAGCAGAGCGCCGCCCCCAGCACCGCGAGTTGCCCGGCGCTGCGAAGGTCGAACGCGCGCAGATGCTCAAGCCCGATCACGGTGGCCACGCCCAGGAACCCCGTTGCGATGCCCGCCAGCTTGCGCAGGGTGAGCCGT
Source organism: Aquicoccus sp. (assembly GCF_041686535.1). Lineage (NCBI taxonomy): Bacteria > Pseudomonadati > Pseudomonadota > Alphaproteobacteria > Rhodobacterales > Paracoccaceae > Aquicoccus > Aquicoccus sp. The sequence continues at coordinate 65,867 of NZ_JAWLDS010000008.1, forward strand.
TCATCCGACAGGAAGATGGCCGCCATCAGCACACCGAAGATCGCCGTGGCGCCGTTCAGGATAGCGGTCAGGCTGGCCTCGATATGCTGTTGCGCCCAGAAGGTGAGCGAGAAGGGCATAACGTTGTTGAGCACGCCCATCACCCCGAGCGCCACCCAGATGCGCGGAGAACGGGGGATCTGCACACGACGCAGCGCGACGAACCCCCAAAGCAAAAGCGCGGCCCAGAAGGTCCGGTGCCCGACAATGGTAAGAGGGCCCAGTTCCTGCAGAACGACACGTGCAGCCGGAAATGTGCCACCCCAGATCAAGCCAAGCAGGAGAATGAGCGACGTGGCCAGCGGACTCAGGGACTTTTGCGTTTCCATGGCGGGGGTTTAGCGCTTCATTGCAAATGATGCGACCCGGATCATGCGGGTCTGCGCAGGGCCCGCGATTCGGTCCAGATGTTGAGGTAGTTGCCGCCGAAGATCACCGCCGCCCCGAGCAATACGAACAGGTCCAGCGGTTCCTGATAAAGCAACATCCCCAGCACCGCGATGACCGGAAGGCGGGTGAAGTCGATCGGGGTGACGACCGTGGCGGGGGCGAGCGAAAGCGCCTTGGCGATACAGAAATGCGCCAGGAGTCCGGCACAGCCGATGAGCACGATCAACGGGACATTGGCCGCGTCCGGAAGGGCGATATCGCCGTCGATCCCGGCGCAGATGATGCCGAAAACCGCTTGCATCACGGTAAGATAGAAGAGGATGCAGGTCACGGTTTCGGTGCGGGTGAGCTTTTTCGTGAGCATCGTCGTCATGGCGAAACAGACTGCCGATCCGGCGGCCATGAGGATGCCGATGTCAAAGCTGTCGGTGCTGGGCCGGGCGACGATTAGAATACCGCAGAACCCGACCAGCGCCGACAGGAGCCGCACGGGGGTGAGGCGTTCCCCAAGGATCAGCGGCGAGAGCAGCACCACCCAGATCGGCGAGGTGAATTCCAGCGCGAAGACCTGTGCCAGGGGGATGAGCGTGATGGCATAGAACCACAGGTTCTGACCGGCGAAATGGGCGAAGTTGCGTATCGCGTGGGTGCGCAGGTCACGCCGCTGGATCTCGCGCCAGGTGCCGGTGAGCGTGGCCAGGCCGAGCACGATGACGATGCCCACGAAGCTGCGATACATCATGATCTCGAAGGTATCGAGCTGATAGGAAACCTCGCGTCCGGCGATGGCCATGGTGGAGAACGACAGGATCGCGCCGCTCATCCACAGGGCGGCCAGGACAAAGGGATTCATCGGCGGGCAAGGGGGGTTGTGCGCATCATGCGCTTATCTCTACGGTAAAGTCGTGGCTTGGCAATGGGGAGAGGGGAAAAAGCCATGCTCGAAATCGAGGGGCGCACGATCGGCGCGGTGTTCGACGCGGCCGCCGCGCGCTGGCCGGGGCGCGATTTCCTTGTCGCGACGGCGTGCGAAGGTGCGCCGTTACGCAATCTTACCTATGGTCAAGTCGCTGATCTGGTGGAAAAATTCGAGCATGCCTTGCGCGCGGCGGGATACGGGATCGGCCACCGGGTCGCCGTTTGCCTTGGCACCTGTCCCGAGCATTACATTCTCAAGCTCGCGGCCAACCGGGCGGGGCTTTCCTTCGTGCCAGTCAACCCCGATTACCGGCCCGGCGAGCTGGCCTATCTTCTGGCCGATAGCGGCGCGGTGCTGGCGGTGGCGAATGAGGCCCATGCGGGGCTGATGCGTGCCGGGATCGCCGAGGCCGGGACGGAGGTGGCCTTTGTCCCGCTCGCGTCGATGATGGAGGCGCTGCCGCCCGCGCCATGGCCCGCCGAACCGGGGGTGGTGACACCGGAAAGCGAGGCCGGGCTGCTTTATACATCGGGCACGACGGGGCGGCCCAAGGGCTGCATCCTGAGCCATGAATACGAGTTGATGGTGGGCGACAGTTACCGCCTGATCCGTGGTGCGGTGGCGCTGCGCGATGGAAAGGACCGGGTGTTCAACCCGCTGCCCGCCTTTCACATCAACGCCGGGATCGTGGCCTTTTTCGGTGTCATGCTGACCGGTAACTGCTTGATTCAACCGCAAAGATTCAGCGCCCGGACATGGTGGACGGATATCGGCGAAAGCCGCGCCACGGTGTTTCATTACCTGGGCGTGGTGATTGCCGTTCTGCTTTCGGATCGCGACACCGGACCCGAGGTTCTGGGTCATCTGCGGGTGGGTGTCGGGGCAGGGGTCGAACCCGCGCTGCATGTGGAATTCGAGCGCCGCTTCGGCATTCCGCTGGTCGAGGTCTGGGGCATGACCGAGATGTGCCGGGTGATGTCGATGTGGGAGGAGCCGCGCCGGATCGACACGCGCGCCTTCGGCCGGGCGCGCGAGGACCTTGAGGTTCAGGTCTGGGATGACACGCGCAAGCCATGTCCGCCGGGCGTGCCCGGCGAGATGGTGCTGCGCCATTCGGCGGCAACGCCCGCGAAGGGGTTCTTCTCGGGCTATCTCAACAAGCCCGAGGCCACGCAGGAGGCGTGGGCGGGCGGGTGGTTTCACACCGGCGACACGGTCACCATGGACACGGACGGCGTGCTTTATTTCGTGGACCGCAAGAAGAATATCATTCGCAGGGCAGGCGAGAACATCGCCGCGGCCGAGGTCGAGAACATACTGCTCGAAGATGAAGCGGTGGTTAACGTGGCCTGCGTTGCCGTTCCCGACGAGACCCGAGAAGAGGAGGTTCTGGCCGTGGTGGTGCTGGCCGAAGGGGTCGTGCCGGATGCGGATGCCGGCATGAAGATATTCCGACAAGCCTTTGACAAGATGGCCTATTACAAGCTTCCGGGCTGGATGGTTTTCGTCGATGCGTTGCCCGTGACCGGCACCCAGAAAGTGGTGAAACACCGCATCTTCGCCAAGGGCGAAGACCCGCGCAAGCGCCCCGGCGCGCTCGATCTGCGCCACCTCAAGCGGCGGGAAAAAGGCAGCGAACGGTCGGGTTAACGCGCGGGCTCGGGCGAGAAACAGGGGGGTGACATGCGTATGACTCCCGGCTGACATCCGGCTGCCGGGGAAACCGCCGGGATCGCCCCGCGATTTGCGTTAACGCACCGCGCGCGGTTCATTCCCACTCGATCGTGCCGGGGGGTTTCGAGGTGATGTCATAGGTCACGCGGTTGATGCCCTGCACCTCGTTGATGATGCGCGTCGCGGTCTCGCCGAGGAACTCGTGGCTGAACGGGTAGTAATCGGCGGTCATGCCGTCGACGCTCGTCACCGCGCGCAGGGCGCAGGCGAAATCATAGGTGCGCCCGTCGCCCATCACGCCCACGGTGCGCACCGGCAGGATGGCAACGAAAGCCTGCCAGATATCGTCGTAAAGCCCGTGCTTGCGGATCTGGTCGATGAAGACCGCGTCGGCCTTGCGCAGGATGTCGAGCTTCTCGCGCGTGATCTCGCCCGGACAGCGAATGGCGAGGCCCGGCCCGGGAAAGGGGTGACGGCCGATGAAGGATGCGGGCAGGCCCAGTTCGTGGCCAAGCGCGCGCACCTCGTCCTTGAAAAGCTCGCGCAAGGGTTCGACGAGCTTCAGCCCCATCTTCTCGGGCAGTCCGCCCACGTTGTGATGCGACTTGATCGTGACCGAGGGTCCGCCCGAGAACGACACGCTTTCGATCACGTCCGGGTAGAGCGTGCCCTGGGCGAGGAACTCGGCGCGCTCGATCCGGCCCGCGTATTTCTGGAACACGTCGATGAAGAGCCGCCCGATGGTCTTGCGCTTCTGTTCGGGGTCGCTGACGCCCTCGAGTTCGCCGAGGAACAATTCGGATTCGTCGGCATGGATCAGCTTGATGTTGTAGTGGTCGCGGAACATCGCCACGACCTCCTCGGCCTCGTTCTGGCGCAAGAGACCGTGATCGACGAAAACGCAGGTAAGCTGATCCCCGATCGCCTCGTGCAGGAGCACCGCGGTGACCGAGGAATCGACCCCGCCCGACAACCCGCAGATCACATGTGCGTCGCCCACCTCTTCGCGGATCCTGGCGATCGCCTCCTCGCGATAGGCGCCCATGGTCCAGTCGCCGGTAAAGCCCGCGATACGCAGGAAATTCTCGAAGAATGTGCGCCCGTTCGGAGTGTGATGGACCTCGGGGTGGAACTGCACGGCATAGAAATGACGCGCCGGATCGCCGGTGATGGCAAAGGGCGCGTGGGGCGAGGTGCCATAGACCTCGAACCCGGGGGCAATGGCACTGACATGGTCGCCATGGCTCATCCAGACCTGTTCGCGCCCGTCAAGGAACCATCCCAGCAACAATGCGTCATGCCGGGCCGCGGGCGCGACATAGGCGCGACCGAACTCGGCGGTGCCATGGCCGCGTTCCACGCGACCGCCCAGCATCTGCATCATCACCTGCTGACCGTAACAGATGCCCAGAACCGGCACGCCCAGCGAAAAGACGCTTTCCGGCGGGCGGGGCGATCCTTCGTCGATGACGCTGGCCGGCCCGCCCGAAAGGATCACCGCACGCGGCGCGAATTCGCGCAGGAAGGCATCGGTGACATTCTGGTAAGGGTGAATCTCGCAATAGGTGTTCAGCTCGCGCAGGCGGCGCGCGATCAGCTGCGTCACCTGCGAGCCGAAGTCGATGATCAAAAGGCGGTCATGAGTGCTCATGGCCCGGGATTAGGCCAAGGCCGCGCAAGGCGCAAGCGCCCTTCCTTCATCTTGCCCCAAATACTCCCGCCTGAGGCGCCCGAGGCCGCAGGCCGAGATGAAGAAGCGCGCGGGCCGCATGGCCCGCGCACATCATCACAACGGCCGGGATGTCGCATTTACCCGTCAAAGGCCGCATATGCGCCGCAGGGCAGGTGCGAGCTGCGCTAAACCCGGATGAAACAGGAGCGGCACAAAGGTCAGGACAGCATCGCCATGACAGATACCACCACGCGCAGGCGCGCCCGCTCGGGCGGCGGGGCGGCCCGCCGGGCCGAACGCGGCGCGGTTTCCTTCGAGACCGCCCGTTTCATCACCCGCAACATCCCCGATTACGAAGTCCTCGGCGAAGAGGCGCTCGACATCATCGAGGCCAATGCCGAGACCATCCTTGAAGAGGTTGGCGTCAATTTCGTGGACAACCCCGGCGCGCTGCAACGCTGGCGCGATGCGGGAGCGGATGTGCGCGGCGAGCGGGTGCATATCCCGCGGGGCCTCGCGCGCAAGCTCTGCGCAACCGCGCCGTCGCAGTTCACCCAGGCCGCGCGCAACCCCGAGCGCGCCGTGGAAGTGGGCGGGCGCAACCTCGTTCTGGCGCCGATCTACGGGCCGCCCTTCGTGCGCGATTCAGTGGGCGGGCGACGCTATGCCACGATGGCAGATTTCGAGAAATTCGTGAAGCTGGGCTACATGTCGAAATGGCTGCACCATTCCGGCGGCACCGTCTGCGAGCCGACCGACATCGCGGTGAACAAGCGCCACCTCGACATGCTGCGCGCCCACATGACGCTTTCGGACAAGCCGTTCATGGGCTCGGTCACGGACCCGTCGCGGGCACGCGACAGCGTGGAGATGTGCGAGATCCTGTTCGGCAAGGAGTTCGTGGCCCAGAACACGGTGATGACCTCGCTCATCAACATCAACTCGCCGCTGACCTTCGATGACGTGATGATGGGCGCGCTCGAAGTCTATGCCGAGGCCGGGCAGGCCTGCATCATCTCGCCCTTCATCGTGGGTGGTGCGATGGCGCCGGTGTCGATCGCCGGCACGCTCACGCAGGTCCTGGCCGAGGTCCTGGCGGGCGTGGCCTACAGCCAGCTCGTCCGCCCCGGCGCGCCGGTGATCTTTGGCGCCTTCGTCTCGTCGATCGACATGAATTCGGGCGCGCCGACCTTCGGCACCCCCGAGGCGAGCCATATCACCTATGGCGCGGGGCAATTGGCTCGGCGGCTGGGGCTGCCGTTCCGATCCGCCGGGTCGTTCTGCGGGTCGAAACTGCCCGATGCGCAGGCCGCCTACGAGACCGCCAACAGCCTCAACATGGGGCTCTTGTCGGGCGTCAACTTCATGCTGCATTCCTGCGGCTGGCTCGAAGGCGGGCTGGTGGCGAGTTTCGAGAAATTCGTGATGGATGCCGATCAGCTCGGCACGCTGCACCAGTTGGCGCGCGGCGTGGACATGAGCGAGGACGCGCAGGCGATGGACGCGATCCGCGAGGTCGGCCCCGGCGGGCACTACCTTGGCTGTGCCCATACCCAGGCCAATTTCAAGACCGCGTTCTGGAAGACCGAGCTTTTCGATTACAAGCCCTTCGAAACCTGGGAGGACGAGGGCGCGCGCGACACCCAGACGCTGGCGGCGATACGGGTCGAGAAACTCCTGGCCTCCTACCAGGCGCCCGCGCTCGATCCGGCGATCGCCGAGGCGCTGGACGATTATGTCGCCCGCAAGAAGGACGCGGAACCGGACGCGTTCCTGTAGGCTTCACCCGAGCGACGGCGAGAGGGCGAGCCCGGCGTGCAAGCCCCTTGCCAGATGTGTTGCACGTTGCAGCAGTTGGACCCGACCACAAACCTGGTCGAAGGCTTCAAGCCGGGTGCTGACAAATGCATGCCTTTCGGGTTAAGGTGTAAGCATGCGGTGAGGGCCGCGGCTATGCGGCCTTGACGGAGCTTTCCGTTTT